>JANWXL010000279.1 GCA_025055265.1 Roseiflexus sp. | reverse complement strand
GTCGCTGGCTGGGTTGAGTGTCGCCGGATGGCTGAACAGTGCACGCTCTCGTTGCTCGACCTCGATATGCGACGTGCGCCGCTCCCGGAGTTCAGCCGGCAGCGCGCGTTGCCCTGGATGGAATGGCTCGAACGCACAATCGCCGATCTATGGAACTGATCCTTACCCACAGCAACACCGACTTTGATGCGCTTGCGTCGCAACTGGCGGCGACGCGCCTCTACCCTGGCGCCCTGGCGGCGCTCAACCCGCAGTTGAACGAGAATGTGCGCGAGTTCGCAGCCCTGCATCGCGAAGAATTGCCCTTCGTTCGCATGAGCGATCTGCCGCGTGAACCGGTCACGCGCCTGATTCTGGTGGACACTGCCACAGTGCCGCGTCTGCCGCTGCTCGGCGATGCGCCAATCCCGACGATCATTATCGATCATCATCGTCCAGAACGCGACCTCGCTCCCAACGAGGAGTTGATCTACGCCGATACCGGCGCAACGACCACCATTCTGGTGCAGCGGCTGATGGAACACCATCTGCCACTGACTTCTGTTGAAGCAACCCTTCTTCTTTTGGGCATTTATGAAGACACTGGAAATCTCTCGTTGCCCGGCACGCGCGCCATCGACGTGGCATGCGCTGCATGGCTGCTCGAACGCGGCGCGCGGATCGAGGCGATTGGCGAGTTTCTCCGCCGCCCGCTTTCCGCCGTTCAGGAACAGGTGCTGCACCAGCTCGAACAGACGATGCGCCTGGAGGACGTCAGCGGCTGGACGGCGCTTTTCGCCTGGGCGCGCGTCGATGGACCGGTGCCTGAACTTTCGTCGCTGGCGCATCGCCTGCGCGACCTGTACGCCCCGGCGGTCATCGCACTGGCGATTGCAACCGGTGAGACCGGTGCGCAACTCATTCTGCGCGCCAGCGCCGATACGCTTGATGCTGGCGCGCTGGCGGCGCGCTTCGGCGGCGGGGGGCATCGCTATGCTGCTGCAGCATATGTGCGCGGCGTTGACGCTGAAACGCTTCTTGCCCGCGTCGAAGCGGCTGTGCGCGACATGATGCAACCGGCCCTGACGGCCGCCGACATTATGACTCGCCCGGTGCACACAGCCCCAATCGACGCGACGGTGGCGCAGGCGGAGGAGTTGTTGCTGCGCTACGGGCATGGCGCATTGCCCGTCGTCAACCACGACGGAGTGGTGCAGGGACTCATTTCACGTCGCGATCTGGATCGGGCGCTGCGCCATGGATTGCGCGACGCACCACTGGCGCGCTATCTCTGGCACGGTCCGACGCTGTTGCCGCCGGACGCATCACTCGCAACCGTGCGCAGCGCCCTGGCTGCCGACAACGGTGATCGCACCGGTCGCCTGCTGGTTGTTGATGCACAAAAGAGGTTGTTGGGCATCATCACACGCAGCGACCTGCTGCGCGCCTGGGCAGCCGGGCAACAGGCGGGCAAGAGTGACCACGACATTGTCAGCGAGGCGCTGGAACGTCTCCTTGATCCCGAGTTGCTGAGCATTCTGCGTCGAGCAGGCGCCATTGCGCAGCAGCGCGGCGCGGCGCTCTACATCGTCGGCGGCGCAGTCCGTGACATGATCCTGGAACGCCCGCCAGACGATCTCGATCTCGTGGTCGAAGGCGACGCGATCGGTCTGGCGGAGGCGCTGGCAGCCGAGCTCGGCGGTACAGTGCGCAGCCACACAGCATTTGGGACGGCAACCCTGACTCTCAAACGATCAGACGGAGAACCGCTCACCCTCGACTTCGTGATGGCGCGCACCGAGTTCTACGAGCGCCCCTCAGCCCTGCCCGATGTCGAAGCCGCGTCGCTACGGCACGATCTGCACCGCCGCGATTTTACCATCAACACGCTGGCGATCTGCCTCAATCCGGCGCGTTACGGCTGGCTCTACGACTTCTACGGCGGACGGCGCGACATCACCCGTCGGCTGATCCGTGTGCTGCACAATCTGAGTTTCATCGACGATCCGACGCGCATTCTCAGAGCAGCGCGCCTTGCCGCGCGGTTGGGGTTCGTCATCGAACCGCGCACACGCGCACTGATCGGCGATGCTCTTGAGCAGGGCGTCCTGGGGCGCACGACGCCGCAGCGGATTATGAATGAACTGCGGCTCATTCTGGCAGAGGAGAATCCTGATCCAGCGCTGGCGCTCCTTGATGATCTGGGCGTGCTGCGCGCCATGCACCCGGCCCTCCAATGGACTCCTTCGATTGCCGAATGGTTTGCGGCTGCGCGGCAGGCTGCCTTCCCCGACGCCTCACTGTCCGATCTCTATCTGGCGCTGCTGGTCTACCCGATGACCGGTGACGAGCGCGCCGCCTTTGCCGCCCGATACCGTCTGCCAGCAGGCGAAACCCGTCTCCTGGCAGATCTGACGCTGGTGCGTGAGCGTCTTGAGGCGTTGCGCGCCGAAGCCGAAGGTCCCGATCAGCGGATCGCGGACAGCGCGATTGATCGCGCGTTGCACGGAGTCGGCATCGCCGCGCTACGCACAGCGCAGATCGCCGAACCGCCGCCGGCGCCACAATGGATTCAGCGCTACATCGACCATCTGCGCGGCGTCAAACTGGCAGTCGACGGAAAGTTTCTCGAGTCGCTCGGATTGCGTCCGGGACCCCGCTTTGGCGAATTGCTCGCCGGTCTTCGCGCCGCGCACCTTGACGGAGTCGCCATTACGCGCGAGGAGCAGGAAGCCTGGATTCGACAGGCGGTTGCTGCACAGGGCGCACAAGGGGCTATTTCCGGGTCCTCTGAGAAGCGATGATATAGCGCGTCGGACGGGTCAACTTTACTGCCAGCCCTTCGCGGACGGCGCGTTGCAGCCATAGGAGGAAGCATCTGGAGCACGCGAACGATCCGGCGGTAATCGGGGCGAAAATCGTGCCCCCAATCCGAGATGCAGTGCGCTTCGTCAACAACGAACATGCCAACGGTACGGCTAAGCGGCTGCGCTTCACACCTCGCATCAAAAGACAAGCAGCGGCGAGCGCCCTTGGACAGGCTCAGAGCGCTTGCTGCTCGTGGCATGCCCGAATACGTACCATCCGCCAGCAAAACTGGAAAGATGCGGCCCAAATCCGTCGCAGACGGCGGTGAATTTCTGCAACAGACGGTCACTTTTTCAGCGCAGCATCCAGGCAGGCTTTGAGTTCCGCCGTATCGAATGGCTTGTACAGAAAACCGCTCGGTCGCAATTGCCCGAAACGCGCTGCCACCTCTTCGCCAGCGTACCCGCTCATAAGGATGATCGGCGCGTCAGGGCGGATGGCGCGCATGACCTGAAGCGCCTGCGCTCCGCTCATCATCGGCATGGAAACGTCCAGCAGCACGCATGCGATTGAGTCGGCGTGAGAAGTGAATAAGGCGACGCCAGTTTCGCCGTCAGGCGCCTGGAGGGTCTTGTATCCCAGACGCTCGACCATACGCGCTGCTACCGAGCGCACCGAGCGTTCATCATCAACGACCAGAACAATGCCCTGCGAATTGCAGGACGCTGGCTGCGCGGCTTCGATCTGCGAAGGCTGGACAGGCGCCGGGGATGGGGTTTCCGGTAATGACGTTTCGAGGGGGATGAAGACGCGAAAGGCGCTTCCCTGTCCGGGAACGCTTGCAACCTGAATGGCGCCGCCGTGACTGCGCACGATGCCGAGCGTTGCGGCCAGTCCCAGTCCGCGCCGTCCTGGCTTCGTCGAAAAAAACGGCTCAAACAGGCGAGGGATCACATGCTGATCGACTCCGCAACCGGTATCGCGCACTTCGGTGATTGCGTAGCGCCCTGCCTGCATTTCCGCACCGATAGCAGGGTACGGCAGATGCGCGGCATCGACAGTGCGTTCGCCAGTAGTGATCACAATCTGACCCGCCTGGTCGCCGATCGCTTCTGCTGCATTATTCACCAGCGCCACAACAATCTGACGCAATTGCGTTCTGTCGAAGCAGACCAGCAACGACTCCTGCTCGTACTGATAGTCTATTGATATGGCGGCAGGAACAACTGTGCGCAGGAGTGGATTCATAGCATTCAGTGCAGCATTCACATCGACCACCTCGCGCGTTGTCTGACTGCGCCCGGTGTAGGCGAGCATCTGCTGCGTGAGTTCAGCGGCGCGCTGCACTGCTGATTCGACCTGTTCCAGACAGGCGCGCGCCGGTGAATGTGGCGGCGTGTCGAGCAACGCCAGATGAGCGTTTCCCAGGATGCTCGCCAGCAGATTATTGAAGTCGTGCGCCACGCCTCCGGCAAGCACACCCAGGCTTTCGAGCCGCTGAACCTCGAGCATATGGCGCTCCAGTGCGATGCGTTGCGCTTCCGCCTCCCGCTGCGCCGTCAGATCGAAGAAAATGACCAGGACCTCATAGGGTTCGCCTACAGCATTGCGCAGCAACGTCCCTTTGACCAGCATCGGGACAACCCGACCATCTTTTGTCACATAGCGCTTTTCAATCGCCGCCTCTCCGTTTTCTGACGCCAGAAGCGCAGTGTGCAGGCGGATATGCTGATCGTCAGGATGCGCGAAGCGATTCATCATCTGCTGACTCAGTTCAGCGCGGTCGTGCCCGAGCGTATCACACAGACGCTGATTGAACCACTTCAGGCGTCCCTGCAGATTGGTTACCGCCATAGGCGCAGGAGCGCGCTCAAAAGTGCAGCGGAGTCGTTCTTCACTTTCGCGCAACGCGCGCGCCATTGCGCGTTGACGGCGCGCCAGTCGATAGACGCTTTCACAGACCAGAACGGATGCCAGCGTTGCAGCGAATGCGGTCTTTGCCGACTGCTCGATGTGCGAAACCGCCAGCGGCAGCGTGATAGCCGTTACTGCCACGCTGATGCCGAAGAGGATCAGGTACGCGCGCCAGGGAACAATTGCTGCACTCAGAATGACGGGCCATACCAGAAGATAGAGGATATGTTCATAGCCGCGCAATGCGATCACCAGCGCGCCGAGCAAGAGTGCCAACGCGCTATAGGCGGGAATAAACAATGTCGGGCGACTCGCAACTTTCTGAAGCACGTCGATTTGCACCTTTCGGCGACGAGGTTCCGAGGCGAGACTCAACAACAAGGTATGACCGGCAAACACCTTATGCCGGAACGCCTTCGTTTACCTTCATTTTACCGCTTCACGCGATAGAACGGTACGGTTACACCGCTTCGTTCGAAGACTGATCCGTGTGCGGCATCATCGTCACGTGGCGATAAAGTGCATCTGACGATAGATGCGGACAATCACTGACATTACGGCACATATCACACCAGATGACCAGACGATTCTTGCCATGCTGCTTGGCGTACAGGAGCGCCTGATCGGCACATGCAACGAGCGCTTCGACATCTGAGGTTGTAGTGCGTTGATTGATCGCCGCGCCAAAACTGGCTGTGACGTATATCTCGTCATGCTCCTTGATCACCGGATCCATCAGGCGTGACTGCAGGCGTTCGACCACTCGCACAACCCCGCTACAATCGGTTTCGGGCAGCAGCACGACGATCTCTTCGCCGCCGTAACGAGCTAGCAGGTCAATGGAGCGCAGTTCCTGGCGAAAAATGCTGCTGACTGCCTGTAAGACGCGATCACCAACGGGATGACCGTAGCGATCGTTGATCTGCTTGAAATTGTCGAGATCGGCGATGAGCACCGCCAGTGCGTGATGGTGCCGTCGCGCTCGCTCATATTCACGCGCTGCTGTGCTAAAGAAGTAGCGCCGGTTGTAGATGCCCATTAGTGGATCGGTGATTGCCAGATGCTGCGCTTCGGCGAACAGCCGCGCATTCTTGATTGCAATCGTCACCTGCTGGGCAAACATGCCAAGCAGGCGAATGTCATCATTTGTGAAGACTCGTTTCAGATGAATATCGCCTGCGCTCAGAGCGCCAATCAGCTCATCGCCTGCCAGCAGCGGCACAGCCACAACATTCGCAGATGGCGCAGCGTGAAAGACCGGTGATCGTCCTTCCCAACGACGATAGTCGTACACAACCAGCGGCTGGCGCGTCAGCGCCACCCTGCCGAT
>JANWXL010000256.1 GCA_025055265.1 Roseiflexus sp. | reverse complement strand
CGCAGCAGTTTTGCCAGTTGCGTGCGACTGACGCTCCGCCAGCGTCCCGATCTGATCGTCCTTGGCGAAGTGCGCGGTCCCGAAGCCCTGGCGATGCTCGAAGCCGCCGCAACCGGTCACCCCGGCATCTGCACGATCCACGCCCCGGATGCACTCACCGCGCTGCGCAACCTGGAGCGGTTCGCCACGCTCGACGGACTGGCATCGCCAGGGATTGTGCGCGGACTAATGACGAGCGGCGCCGTACCGTTGATTGCGCTGCACATTGGAAAGTACGGCGGACGTCGGTGCGTCGGGCAAATGATCGAGGTCATCGTGACCAGCGGCAGCCAGGCGGGCGATACGCTGCCGTACAACACTCTATTCGCCTTCAATCCCGCGACGAACCGGCTCGAACGGAAATACCCTGTCCAGGGCGCGTGGGGCAAGGGTCGGCTATAGAACCTGATGTTCAATCACAAGGAGCGTTCCATGGCAACCGAACTTTTACTGGTCACAAACACGCCAGGGCTGGTCGAGGCGCTTGGCGGCTACAACGGCATTCTCCCCTTCCCGGCGCCAAACCTGGCGCGCGTGCGCAGCCTGGTTGCTGGTGAACAACCGCCGCCGGTGGTGTACCTGGAGGACACGCGCGGCACTATTGCCGACCTGTGGGAAACCATTCACGTCGCTCAGGCGCGAGGTGTGCGGGTGTTGATCGGACTTCAGAGCATTGGCGTGGTGCATGCTGGCGACTTCACCGATGCAGGGCTGGCAATCACTACCGTGCGTGAACCCGAAGCGCTGGCGGCCTGGATCGCGCAGCAGCTCGGAGTCGTCAGGCGACTCGCCGCGCGCCAGGTGACGATTGCCGTCGCTGGAGCGAAGGGCGGCATCGGGAAAAGCCTGGTGGTTGCATCGCTCGCCGAGGGGATGCGTCGCCGCGGCCTGCGTGTCCTCGTCGTTGACGGCGATCTCTCGAACTCCGGTCTGGTGCCAGAGTTCCGCATCCCTGCGGGATTTGGATCATTTCTGACCCTGCGCCAGGAAGGGCATGGTCATAGCCAGTTCACGCCCGCCAACGTCGCTCGCCTGATCTGGCGCCACGCTCCCAGCGGCATCGATTTTCTCCTTGGCGCTGATGAGGCTGCGCTTGCCGCCGACTTTACGCTCCCGGACTGGCGCGCGCTGATGCAGGCGGTCGGCAGCCTGGGTGAAGTGCTGGAACACGATTACGACGTGGTGCTGATCGACACCGGTCCCGATATGAAGAAGCGTCCATATGCCCTCGAGGCGGCGCGCAATGGCGGATGGGTTGTGCTGCCAGCGCCGCCTGGTCGCAAGGAGCGTGCGGGAGTCGGGATTGCATTGCAACAGTTTGCAGCGCACCAACCCGACCTGACTGACCGCTGCATGCTCATTCTGATGGAACCTGAGCGCGGCGTGACTGTCGGTTTGCGCCAGGTCGCGCCGTTGTTCAGCGAGCACTGGCCCAAAGCCCGCATCATCGGCACGCTGCCGCGCGACCCGCACCTGGTGAGTCTGGCGAACGAAGAGGCGGATCGGTATGTCTCGCCGCTCGATGTCGGAAAGTTTCGCCCTTTCTCGCTGGCAGTTCACAACATCGTCGAGGAGATGTGCCGTGTGATCGGGTTGCCGCTGCCGCAGCCCAAACCGACCGTCAGCCTGTTCCGGCGCTGGTTTCCGGGAAAGCCAGCGCTTCGGGTTGCAGGCGGAACAGGTGCGGGTGGGACGGTTGCAGGTTGAACGAATGATCGACCTTTGAGGTCTCAGGCAGTGATCTGGAGGCTTTCAGAGCATTATTCCTCTGGAAAGAACCGCGCGAGCGGCGTGCAAACCGACCTCAAAGGTCTGCGCCGTTGAACGTGGGAAGGGGAGAGGCGAGAGGCGAGAGGCAAGGGGCGAGGGGCAAGAGGCAAGAGG
>JANWXL010000134.1 GCA_025055265.1 Roseiflexus sp. | reverse complement strand
TCGCCACGATTGCCAGCCGCGCCGGTGCGTGGATGACGTCGTCGATATCGGGCAGGATCGACTCGCTCATGCCGACTGCTCCTCGATCAGCGGGTGTGCGTGGAGATGCCGGTTGAGCGTCCACGCGCCTCCCGCCAGCATTGCCGCTCCCACGATGATGAGAACGCCCGCGCCTTTCAGGAGCGCATTACGCGCCGCTGCCGATGCGATCTGTAGTGTTGCGAGATTAACCAGCATCCCGCCGATCAGCGCCAGCGCAGCATAGATGCCATATCGCCTGCTCGCCTGATGATATGCTATTGCACCCAGCACTGCAGCAAGCAGCAGAGTCGTCAGGAATGCAGCGACCGTCTGACCGGCGGCGTCGCCTCCCCATATCAGTCCCGCAACCACAGCAAGAACCAGCACTCCGCCGATCCCCAGCGCAACAACCAGGCGTCGAGCGATTTCTCGACGCGTTGGGGTGCGGTATCTCACATACCCGGTGCGTGGATAGGTCACACGCGCCTTCAGCGCCTGAACGATGGACTGACCCAGGGCGATCCCGAGAATGAGTGCGGTATTCCGTATGATCGTGACCCAACCACTATCGGTATGGGCATCCCACCACACGAGCGCAGCATAGATAATGATGTATAATCACGTTCTATGAACCTCGACGACAAACTCGCCATTCTGGCGCCGGCGGCGCGCTTCGATGCCTGTGATCGGTTCCTGGGGAAACGTCGTGTGACCTCCCCGGCAACCGGGTGGAATGACGCCGCCGTGGTCGCCGATGCCGATATCGACGGGCGCGCGTTGCCGGTCTTCCGGCTGTTGCTGAGCAATCGCTGTGAATGGAATTGCGCTTACTGCCCGCTGCGTTCCGGCAACGACACGCCGCGCGCTGCGCTGACCCCCGACGAGCTGGCGCGCGTCTTTCTGCCGCGCGTCGAACGGAAGACAGTACAGGGGCTGCTCATTTCCACTGGCGTCGATGGCAATCCGTCTGCTGCGACCGGGCGCATGCTCGATGCCGTCGAAGCGTTGCGCACGCGCCACGGCTACACCGGGTATATCCACGTCAAATTGTTGCCTGGCGCGCCCGCAGCGGAAATCGAGCGCGCCGCGCGCCTCGCTGACCGTATCAGCCTGAACCTGGAAGCGCCGACGGCGCTGCACCTGGCGCGCATTTCGCCGGAGCGCGACTGGCTGCGCGACCTGATCGCGCCGCTGACGCTGGCGCACGACTGGAGCCGGACCGGCGCCATTCGTGCGGGGCTTGCAACGCAATTCGTGGTCGGCGCGGCTGGCGAGAGCGACCACGATCTTCTGCTCACCACTGCGTGGCTCTACCGCGACCTGGGATTGCGGCGCGTCTACTTTGGCGCGTTTCGACCGGTTGCGGGCACGCCGCTGGAGCACCTGGCGCCAACGCCATTTGTGCGTGAACAGCGCCTCCGCGAAGCCGACTGGCTGGTACGGCGCTACGGCTTCGACCAGCGCGAGTTGCCCTACGATGACGCGGGCAATCTGCCGCTGCACATCGATCCCAAACTGGCGTGGGCGCTGGCGCACCCCGAGCGGTTTCCGGTCGAACTGAACAGCGCCAATCGCGATGAACTCCTGCGGGTGCCGGGGTTAGGTCCGGTAAGTGTGGCGCGCATTCTGCGCCTGCGGCGTGAAGGGCGCTTCCGCGACCCGGCGCACCTTGCGGCGCTTGGCGGGGCGATCGCGCGCGCACGCGACTTTGTGACGCTCGACGGGCGATTTTTCGGCAGGAACGAACGCGACCGTCTGCGGCATTACATGCGCCAATCGCCGATCGCCGAGCAGTTGACGTTGTGGTAGACCGCCATAAGGTTGCCTGGAACAATTGAGATCTGTCCGCATTCATCTCAATCCGTAGGCCCGTCCGGCAGCGCGGTTGTCTCGATGTCGTCGTACAGTGCATCGATCTCTGCCTGGATCGCCAGGGTGCGCGCCAGTGCAGTGACTGCGCGGCAATAGGTGCGCACCTCGTCCAGCGAGAGCTGGCGTTCGACGCGATCCTTCAGCCACTTGTGGCAGACCTGGTAGCCGCCGATCTGATAGTTCCACACCTCCAGCGGCACAGGTGCGAAGTACTGCGTCTCGTTGACGTAAACGCGCTGCGTCTCTGCGTCATAGCGCAAGCGCTTCCCCTTCGCCACACGACTATCGCCAGCGCCCTCAAAGCGTGCCAGCGGCGGGTCCAGATCCGGTGAACGGAGCAGGTGCAACTCAACCAGTCGCCCGCCCAGCGACGCCAGTGCGTTATTCAGATACTGCGCAAAGATGGCATCCAGCTTCATCTCCATCCTCCCTTTGGCAGTATGACCAGGTTCGCCCGCGTCAGCGGGTCGCGCACGCTGCTGGATTCGAGAAAAAGTGCAGAGCGCACTGCCCAATCCGTCCGCATCCGTCACAATCCGCGCATATCCGTGTTCCATTCCACGTGACACCTGGAGAATGGGCCGCATCCACAGGAGCGCCCCCTACGACGCCGTGCGTCTTCCACGCAACTTTCCTCCCCGCCAGCGCCGTTCAGGAAAGAAATTGCAACAGAAGAAAGATGACGACCCCAACAATTGCCAGGGAGATGACGAAGCGGATGATTCCGGTCAGGATTTTGAAAATGATGTACACCGCAATCGCGGCGATGATGATGACGATGAGCGATTCCACTGAAGGACTCTCCTTCTGATCCATCGTTGCAGAGCGCGTGAGAAGTATGATACAATACAGCACGCAATGGCGTGCGAAGGCACGCCAATCATTTAGGCTGCGGCGCTAGCACTCACCGGTCGAGAGTGCTAAAGACCGCCGGGCAGAGTTGGAAGACGTTGCGAGGCGGGGAGAGAGACGCAGAGAGCATGCCAGGGGAACAGTCTATGACGACCGATCTGACTGATCGCCGCCGGCTGATCCTGAAACTGGCGATCCAGGAGTTCATTGAGAGTTCGCAGCCAGTTGCGTCGGAGCTGCTGGTGCGAAAATACAAACTCAATGTATCGCCTGCGACCGTGCGGAATGAACTGGCGGCGCTGGAAGAGCTTGGCTATCTGACGCACCTGCACACATCAGCCGGGCGCGTGCCGACCGATGCGGGGTACCGGTATTTCGTTGAAAACCTGATGGATCGCACGCCGCTGTCGGCAACCGAGCAGCGCACGATCCGGCATCAGTTCTATCAGGTGCGCAGCGAGCTCGACCAGTGGATTCAACTGGCGGGCGCTGTGCTGGCGCGCACCGCGCAGAATGCGTCGGTCGTCACGCCGCCGCGCGCGCAGCAAGCGCGCCTGAAGCACCTGGAGTTGATCTCGATCCACGATACGACGGCGCTCATGGTGCTGGTGCTGCACGATGGGACGATCCGGCAGCAAACGTTGACGCTTGATATGGCGCTGTCGCAGGAGGAATTGAGTCGCTGCGCAGCGCGCATCAACGAGCGCTGCGCCGATGCGCCGGTCGAGCGGATCGAGGAGTTTCTCAAGCAGGAGCGCGCTCAGGAGCCTCCCGCCAGCGATGCGCTGGTCTGTCAGGTGCTCGATATGGTCGTGAAGGCGATGCATCAGTTCAATGAGCATCTGAACAGCGACATTCACAGCGATGGGCTGATCGAGATCCTGAACCAGCCGGAGTTCTCGCAGGTCGAACGGGTGCGCCGGATGGTCGAGATTCTGCAGAGCCGCCGCGCGCTGGGCGCCCTCATTCCGCGGGCGCTCTCCAGCAGCGGCGTGCAGGTGGTGATCGGCGGCGAGCATAGTTACGATGAAATGCGCGAGTATAGCGTTGTGCTCTCGCGCTACGGAGGCGGCGAGATTGTCGGCGTGCTCGGCGTGATCGGTCCGACGCGCATGGCATATCCGCGCGCCATTTCGGCGGTGCGCTATATCTCTGCCGTGATGAGCGATCTGCTGGCGGAACTCTACGGCATTGAAGGCGCGAGCCGTCTGGAAGCAGAGTCCTGAAGTCATCCCTTTGAGGGAGGGTGATGCCAATGTCTGACGAATTGCAACCAGTGCCACATCCTGAGCAGCCTGAAACGCCCCCCGACGGGCAGGAGGTCGTTGTCGCCGAGACGCCGGTCGCGGAAAGCGCAGCGCCTCCGAGCCTCGAGGATCTCCAGGCGCGGATTGCTGAACTGGAGCGCGAAAACGCCGAACTGCGGGATAACTGGCTGCGTGCTGTGGCGGATTATAAAAACTTCAAACGACGCACCGAACAGGAGCGCGCCGAGTTGATCCGCAACGCCAGCGCCGCGCTCCTGCTCAAACTTCTGCCGGTCATGGACGATCTTGAGCGCGCGATGGCGAGTGTGACGCCTGAGATTGCCGAGACGCCCTGGTACGGCGGGTTCAAACTCATCCCCCAAAAGCTGCAGACGATCCTCGAAAGCGAAGGGGTCGTTCGGATGCAGACGGTCGGGGAAGCGTTCGATCCAAACCGCCATGAGGCGATCATCTATGAGCCGTCGGAGGATGGCGAGGATGGCAAAGTGATCGCCGAACTCCAGCGCGGCTACATGCTGCGCGACCGCGTGCTGCGGCCGGCGATGGTGAAGGTCAGCCAGGGGCGAAAGCAACCTTCAGCTTCAGAGACAACGAATGAGTAAAATTATCGGTATCGACCTTGGTACGACCAACTCCGTCGTCGCAGTGATGGAAGGCGGCGAACCGGTGGTCATTGCCAATGCTGAGGGGAGCCGCCTGACTCCTTCGGTCGTTGCAGTCAATAAAGCCGGGGAACGTCTCGTCGGACAGACCGCCAGACGGCAGGCGGTGATCAATCCGGAAAACACAATTTTTTCGGTCAAACGCTTCATCGGGCGTAAACTTTCCGATCCGGCAGTGCAGAAGAGCCGGGCGCTGGCGCCGTATCGTCTGGTCGAAGCGCCAAATGGCGACGCCTGGGTGCACATGGGCGGGCGCGATTACAGCCCGCAGGAGATCTCGGCGTTCGTGCTGCAAAAACTCAAAGCCGACGCTGAGGCGTACCTGGGCGAACCGGTGACGAAGGCGGTCATCACGGTGCCCGCCTATTTCAACGATAGCCAGCGTCAGGCGACGCGCGACGCCGGCCGCATCGCCGGGCTGGAGGTGGTGCGCATCATCAACGAGCCGACGGCGTCGGCGCTGGCGTATGGTCTCGACCAGAATTCGCACAATCATTTGATCGCTGTCTATGATCTCGGCGGCGGCACATTCGATATTTCGATCCTCGAACTCGGCGATGGCGTCTTTGAGGTGAAGGCCACCAACGGCGACACGCACCTCGGCGGCGATGATTTCGATCAGCGCATCATCGAGTGGATGGCGACCTCGTTTCAGAAGGATCATGGCATTGACCTGCGCATGGATCGGGCAGCCCTGCAGCGGATGAAGGAGGCTGCCGAAAAAGCCAAGCAGGAGCTTTCGACCGTTGTGCAGACCGAAATCAGTCTGCCGTTCATTACCGCCGACTCCAGCGGACCGCTCCATCTGCATATGACGCTGACCCGTTCTAAACTGGAGCAACTGACTGCCGATCTGATCGAGCGCACGATCGGTCCGATGCGCCAGGCGCTCACCGATGCCGGGTTGCGCCCAAACGATATCGACGCTGTGATCCTCGTCGGCGGGCAGACGCGCATGCCCGCTGTGCAGGAGATGGTGCGCCGGTTCTTCAATCGTGAGCCGTACCGCGGAGTCAACCCCGATGAGGTCGTGGCAATCGGTGCGGCAATTCAGGCTGGCGTGCTTGCGGGGGAGGTGGGAAATGTGGTGTTGCTCGATGTAACGCCGCTGACGCTTGGCATCGAAACGCTGGGCGGGGTGATGACGCCGCTTATTGAGCGCAATACGACAATTCCAACCCGGAAGAGTCAGATTTTCTCCACCGCCTCGGATAACCAGAGCAGCGTCGAGATCCATGTGTTGCAGGGGGAACGTGCCGAAGCGCGCGCCAACAAGTCGCTTGGTCGGTTCGTGCTGGACGGCATCCCGCCAGCGCCGCGCGGCGTACCACAGATTGAAGTGACGTTCGATATTGATGCGAATGGCATTTTGAACGTCTCGGCGACGGACAAGCGCACTGGCGCGGCGCAGCATATTACCATCACTGCGTCATCAGGTCTGTCTGAAGATGAGATTCAGCGCATGATCGCGGAAGCGGAACAGCATGCCGAAGAGGATCGACGTCGGCGCGAACTGATCGCTGCGCGAAATGCGGCGGATGGTGCGATCTACCAGGCTGAACGCTTCCTCCGCGAAATGGGGGAGGCGATCAGCGAAGTAATGCAGACGCAGGTGCGCGACCGCATCGCAGCAGTGCGGATGGCGGTCGAGGGCGATGACACGAATGAGATTCGGAACCGGACGGCGGAACTCACAGTTGCGGTGCAGCAGGTGATGCGGACAACCGACGCGCGCAGCGCCGACGACAGGAATGCGGATCGCGAAAATGACGTGCGTTGAGCGTTGCTGAGGCACATATGGCAGTTAAGCGCGACTACTACGAAGTGTTGGGCGTTCAGCGCAACGCCTCGCAGGACGAAATCAAGAAGGCGTTTCGTCGCCTGGCGCGGCAGTATCACCCCGACGTCAACAAGGCGCCGGATGCAGAGGCGAAATTTAAGGAGATCAATGAGGCGTATGAGGTGCTCTCCGACCCGGAGAAGCGCAGTATGTACGACCGGTTCGGTCACGCCGGTCCGACAGCCGCACCGGGTTTCGATCCCTTTGCCAGCGCCGATCCGTTCAGCACGATCTTCGAGACTTTCTTCGGCGGGACGATGCGCGGGACGCAGCGTGGTCCGCAGCGCGGCGCCGATCTGCGCTATACGCTGTCGATTTCGTTCGAAGAGGCGATCTTCGGCGTCGAGAAAACGATCGAGTTTCGCCGGATGGAAACCTGCCAGAAGTGTCGCGGCAGCGGCGCCGAACCGGGCACTGAACCGGTGCGCTGTCCGAAATGCGGCGGTCTCGGCGAGATCCGACAGCGCGCGCCGATCTTCAATATGGTGACGGTCACCACCTGCGATATGTGTCGCGGCGAGGGCACGGTCATTGCCATTCCGTGTCGTGAATGCCGGGGCGAGGGGCGTGTGCGCCAGACGCGCAAAATCACGGTGCGCGTTCCCCCCGGCGTGGACAGTTCGTCGCAGATCCGGATCAGCGGTGAGGGCGACGCCGGTCCACGTGGCGGACCGTATGGCAATCTGTATGTCGTCATTGACGTTCAACCGCATCCGTATTTCATCCGCGAAGGCAACGACATTATTCTCGAATTGCCGCTCAATGTGGCGCAGGCGGCGCTTGGGGTCGAGATCGATGTGCCGACGATCGACGGGACAGAGCGCCTGCATATCCCGCCCGGCGTCCAGAATGGCGCCGTTTTCCGCATTCGCGGCAAAGGCGTGCCGTTTCTGCGCAGCAGTGGGCGTGGCGACCAGATCGTGGTCGTGCGCGTCGTTGTGCCCACTAACCTGACCGATCATCAACGCCGGTTGTTTGAGGAGCTCGCACGCTCGCTCGAAAACGAGCCGATCGGCAATCAGCGCGATGAGGGTTTCTTCGGGCGCATCAAGAATGCGCTCGGTCTGTAACGTTGAGCATGCCTCCTATGGCTGATCTGCTGTATGGCCGCCACGCGGTGCGCGAGGCGCTGCGCGCCCGACGACGCACCTTCCAGCGTTTGTTGGTGTCGGCTGGCGCACAGGAGACCGGTACGCTCGGCGAGATTGTGCGCATTGCCAGCGAGATGGGCGTGCCGGTTGAGCGGATCGACCGGCGCGAACTCGATCGGCGTACACTCGATGCGAACCATCAGGGTGTGGCGCTGGAGTGCAGCGACTACCCTTATGTCGAACTTGAGGATTGCCTGGCGCTTGCGGAGGAACGCAACGAACCGGCGCTTCTCCTGATGCTCGACCATATTCAGGATCCGCAGAATGTCGGCACGCTCCTGCGCACGGCTGAGGTCGTCGGTGTACACGGCGTCGTGATTCCTGGCAGACGCGCGGCAGAGGTTACACCAGCCGTGGTGAATGCGTCGGCGGGGGCGGTCGAGCACCTGCGGATTGTGGTTGTCACCAATCTCGCGGCGACGATCGAACGGGTGCAGCATGCTGGCGTGTGGGTCGTGGGGGTCGAAGATGACGAACGTGCAAAGGTGTTTGACGAGGTCGATCTCGACCTGCCGCTGGCGCTGGTGCTTGGCGCCGAAGGACCGGGGCTTGCGCGACTGACGCGCGAACGCTGCGATTTTCTCGTGCGGTTGCCGATGCGCGGGCAGATTGCATCGTTGAACGTGGCGGTCGCCGGAAGTATTGTGCTGTACCATGCGTGGCGGGTGCGGGAGCGAGGGGTTAGGGGTTAGAGGCTGGAGGAGTGGCGATGGCGCCGACGCTGGCGGAACTGGTTCGGGAAAAACGCGCTGAAATCCTGGCAATCGCGGCGAAGCACGGGGCGCGGAATGTGCGCGTGTTTGGCTCCGTAGCGCGCGGCGACGCCGATGCGCAGAGTGACGTTGACTTTCTGGTGGAATTTGATCTTGATCGCAGTTTGTTTGATCATGCGGCATTGTTGCTAGAGCTGCAAGAACTGCTGGGATGCCCGGTCGATGTGGTTAATGAGCGC
>JANWXL010000131.1 GCA_025055265.1 Roseiflexus sp. | reverse complement strand
TTAGATCGCGAGCTCTAATCTCTCGCCTTCTCGACTGATTTCTGAACCAGAAGCAAATGCGGTCGGCGAATGGAAGCGAATGCGGTCAACGAATGGGGGAGCGAATGCGGTCAACGAATGGGGAAACGAATAAACGAATGGAAACGAATGCAGTCAACGAATGGGGAAACGAATAAACGAATGGGAACGAATGCGGTCAACGAATGGGCGAGCGAAGAAGCGAATGGAAGCGAATGCGGTCAGCGAATGGGGAAACGAATAAACGAATGCGCGCCGCCGGTCTTGCGCCTCTTGCCTCTGACCTCTTGCCTTTTCGCTGTCAGCGAATGGAAGCGAATGCGGTCAACGAATGGGGAAGCGAATAAGCGAATGGAAGCGAATGCGGTCAGCGAATGGGGGAGCGAAGAAGCGAATGGGAACGAATGCGGTCAACGAATGGGCGAGCGAAGAAGCGAATGGAAGCGAATGCGGTCAGCGAATGGGGAAACGAATAAACGAACGGGAACGAATGCGGTCAACGAATGGGGAAACGAATAAACGAACGGGAACGAATGCGGTCAACGAATGGGCGAGCGGAAGAAGCGAATGGAAGCGAATGCCCGGATGAAGAGAGTGATCAAATATGCATCGGCTGCTTCTTGTCTCTCGCCTCTCACTTTGCGCCTCTTGCCTCTCGCCGCTCACCTCTCACCTTTCGCCGCTCACCTCTTGCCACTCGCCCCTCGCCTTTTGCCTCTCACTCCTTGCCTCTCACCTCTCGCCGCTTGCCTCATCGCCGCTCGCCTCTTACCCCTTGCCTCTCACCTCTCGCCCCTCGCCCCTCGCCTTTCGCCTCTCACCCCTTGCCTCTCACCCCTTGCCTCTCACCTCTTACCTCTCGCCTCTCGCCTCTTGCCTAAAATATCTTCTGCTCCATCCCCAGGGCGCGTGCGATGGCGCGGATTTCGTCGGGCTGCAGACCATCGGCGGGTTCACCGGCGCTCAGGTTGAGCGCCTCGTAGTGCGCGCTGGTTTCCAGGTATTCAATCAGATCGGCGGCGTGCTTTACCGAGACGTCTGAGCGGGCCATAACGCCGTGTTTGCTCCAGACGACCAGGCGATGATTGCGCATCGCTGCCGTCGTCGCCGCCATCAACTCTGCCGATCCCGGCACAATAAAGGGCAACACGGCAATACCTTGCGGAAAAGTCATGATCGTTTCCGGTTGCCAGCGGAAAAGACGGCGGTTGAGCTCAGCGGGATTGCGGTAGCGTGGGATGTGGCTCAGATAGGTCAAGTACAGCGGTTGTGCGTGCACCAGTGCGTGGTAGTTCGTTCCAGTGGCGGCGACCTGATCGTTGTGCACCGCGAGGTGCGAATTGAGTTCGCTTGTGAGGCGGGTAAATAGACGTGAGGGAGCGGTGTACAGTCGGGCGTGCGTTCCACCCGGCGCGATCTGCAACGCACCGAGATTCTCCAGCGGCCGGTCGTGGATTTCACGCAGCCGCGTACCGGACCCGGTCGCCAGCAATGTGCCGCCTGCCAGCGCAGGAGCGGCGACGGGCAGTTCGATCTCCTCAACCAGCGGAAAGTGTGACAGAACATCCATTGGCCAGCCAGCGAACACCGAGATATTGCCAGCCGCACCTTCGCTGGCGCCAATCTCTGCCATCCGCCGTCCTGTCTCGCCAATCTGCAACATCATATCGTCGAGCGTTGGAAATGGCGGTTCGAGCGGCATATGGCGCGTTCTCCTCGCTGTTCTGACCTGTACGCAATGATAGGCGAGACGTCGTACAGCGTCAACTTACAGCAACCAGATCAACGGTTTCGCATGTTCCCACAGATTGTAGCATCGACGAGACGCAACCGTCGCGCGTCGATCAGCGAGCGGTTCGGATGTGGTATTATCGGCCGACTACGCGCTTCGGAGTCTGGTTGCTCTCCTGGAGAGACGTGTACGCCAGGCGACGTAACTTCTGACGTTCAATTGCGGTTCACTCATAGAACGACCGTGCCAAACTGCCGTTGATTGTGTCACATATGCCCACAACCGGATGGCAACCGGCGCTGCCATACACGCTGCCGCTGCTAATCAGCGCATCCCTGGCGCTGGCAGTGGCCATCTTTGTCTGGCGCCGTCGCACTGTGCCTGGCGCCACGCCGCTGATTGCCCTGAGCCTCGCGGCTGCTGTGTGGTCGTTCGCCTATGCGCTCGAAATTGCAGCCACGCCAATGCCTATCGCGCTCTTTTGGGCGCGGGTGCAATATCTGGGGATTATGACATTGCCGGTCGCCTGGCTTGCCTTTGCGCTGGAGTATGCCGGGTTGCAACACTGGTTGACCAGGAAAAATCTGGCATTGATCCTCGTTATTCCGGTCCTGACGCAGGTCGCCGTCTGGACGAACGAGCGCCATGGTCTGATCTGGCCGCAGATCCAGGTAAATACCAGCGGACTTGTTCCGATCCTCGATTTTGATCACGGACCGGCATTCTGGGTCTGCAACATCTATGCTCATTTCTGCCTGGCATGCGGCGCGCTGATACTGCTCTGGCGCTTCGTGCGGTCGCAGCGGCTCTACCTGAGCCAGATGGCGACCTTTCTGATGGGAGCGATAGCGCCCTGGATTGGCAATGGATTGTATGTGCTGAATCTTACGCCGTGGCCCGGCCTGGATCTGTCGCCGTTCGGATTTACCTTCACTGCTGGCGCAATCGCGTTTGGCGTCCTGCGACTGCGGTTCCTCGATGTCGTTCCTGTCGCCCGCGACATTGTGCTCGAAAGCATCAACCAGAGCGTCATTGTCATTGATGATCATAATCGGATCGTTGACATCAACCGCGCCGCACAGCGTGTGATCGGTTGCACTGCTGCAGATGTGATTGGGCAACCGATCCGTCAGGCGTTGAGCCGCTGGCCGCAGATCCTCGACCGTTACCACGATGTTGTTGAATTGAATGGAGAAGTACAGATTGAGGTCGAAGACCAAACGCTCATTCTGGATGTTCTGATCTCACCGCTGCGCGATCGCGATGGTCGGCTCCGGGGACGGGTGATTGTGTGGCATGATATTACTCGTCTCAAACAGACCGAAGAGGCGTTGCGTCAACGGAACGATGAACTGATGGCGCTCCAGCAAACGTTGATGGTTGCAAAAAACCGGGCTGAAGCCGCGCATCGCGCTAAGAGCGCATTTCTGGCGCATATGAGCCATGAGGTGCGCACACCTCTCAGCGCTATCCTGGGCTACGCCGATCTGATACGGCTCGATCTTGCGCGTCGGGGACAATCCGTGTATCAGGAGGAGCTGGAAGCTATCCGTGTCTCGGCGCAGCATTTGCTAACGATGATCAATAATATCCTGGATTTCTCGAAGCTCGAGGCGGGTAAAATGCCTCTATACATTGAGCCGTTCTCTCTCGAGGCGCTGGTGCACGACGTGATGCAGACAGCGCACCTGCTCGCCGCCCGCAACCGGAATACCCTGACCGTCACACGCGCACCCGACGCCGATCTCATGGTGAGCGATAGGACCAGGCTCCGCCAGGTGCTGTTGAATCTTTTGAGCAATGCAGCAAAGTTCACCGAAAACGGCGCGATCAGTCTGCGTATCTGGCGCGAGTCGTCCGCGTCTCCTTCAATGGGTGTGACAGACGAAAGCACAGACTGGATCATCTTTGAGATCGCCGATACCGGCATTGGCATTGCGCCTGAACATCTGCCGTTGTTGTTTCAAGACTTTTCGCGGATAGAAGATGCCGTCCATCGAAAGTACGGCGGCACTGGCTTGGGGCTGGCGATCAGTCGGCAGTTCTGTCGGTTGATGGGGGGTGATATTACCGTTGTCAGCGCGCCAGGAGAAGGATCGACGTTCACTGTCCGGCTGCCGGCGATCCTCCAGCCGGAGCGTGCCAGCGAACCCTCTCTCACGTCTGAATTCGAACAGGTGGATTGATGATTATTGCGGTTGGCGATCTGGTGTGGGATGTACTGGTCAAGCCAGATGGTCTGTTGCTCCCTGGCGGCGACACGACCGGCAGCATTAAGCTGGCGCCTGGCGGATCCGCCGCCAATGTCGCCGCCTGGGTCGCCCGCTGCGGTGCGCCTGCCGGTTTCGTCGGCGCAGTGGGCGCCGATGTTCTGGGTGACCTGATCGCGGCGGACCTGCAGCAGGAAGGCGTCGAGGCGCACATCGTCCGCCTGCGCCACAGCGAAACCGGCGTCGTTCTGGCGCTGATCGACCGCGCGGGGCAGCGGAGCATGGTGACCAACCGCGGCGCCGATCATCAACTTATGCCCGATATGCTGCCGGAAACGGCGCTGCGTGCATGCCGCCATCTTCACGTTACTGGATGGTCTCTCTTTAGCGATCCGCCTCGATCCGCAGCTCTGCTCGCCGCGCAGATTGCCAGCGCCAGCGGCGCGACGATCTCGTTCGATCCGGCGTCGTACCAGATCATCCGTGAGATCGGGCGCGATCAGTTCGACCGGATCACTGCCGATCTGCCGGTGGATATCCTGTTCCCCAACCGCGACGAAGGTCAGGCGCTAACCGGTGAACGCGATCCGCGGGCAATCGCTGCAGCGCTGCGGGAACGGTTTCCCGGCGCGCTGGTGGCGCTCAAGCTCGATCGCGACGGTTGCTTTATCATGGACCACGCCCTTTCAAAGCATGTCCCTGGTCAGGCAATCGACCTGCCAGTTGATACGACCGGCGCAGGGGATGCGTTCAATGGCGCGTTTCTGGCGCATTACCTGGCGACCGGCGATGCGCTTGCGGCTGCCCGCTTCGCCAACCGGATCGGCGCGTGGGTGGCGCAGCGCCCCGGCGCCCGTCCGCCGAT
>JANWXL010000130.1 GCA_025055265.1 Roseiflexus sp. | reverse complement strand
GCCATCGGTTCGATCGCCAGCGGTAACGCCCGATTGGTGGCATCGATCAACCACCAGTGATTTGCATCGCCGCTCACAGTGACCTGCCGGATCACTGTCGGAAACGCCTCCAGCCACGGCGTCCGCCCCAGAGCATCGGCGTATGCTTCCAGCATCGTGGCGCCATCTGGCATGCCGTTCTGTGCAAAAACAGCGTCTGCATTGGCGGACGTGCGTTGCAGGATCAACGCGCGAAGCGGGAAGGCCGCCGGGAAGTATGCCAGTTCCCCGTAAAAGCGCATGCCAGGGGTGAGATCACTGCCAAACGGTTGCGAGCGTGGCGCGAAGTACAGCACCAGGGCGATTCTTCCCGCGCTGCTCAAGAGCCAGTTGCGCTGCGTCCGCAGCCCGGTCCGCTCGTCAGTTTCGAGCGTCTGCGCAACAACGAGCCAGGCGTCCGCCCACGTCTCGCCGTGGCGTTGCACCTCCTCCTGCTTCATCGTCCAGCCGAGCGCGGTGCGCACCTCGGATTGCGCGCCAGCCGGCAGCGCGTTCAGGCGCCGAAACGCGCGAATGAGCAGATGAATACGGGCAAGCTGCCACACAAGACGTTCAGCCCACAGATCGCCGCTAAAGCAGGATTGTGCGGCTGTGCGAATCATGCGTGCAACGCCGGGCAGTTGAGCGTCGATCAGCCGACGTGCGCAATCCTCCCATTCGGAGGATGTCATCTGCCGAAGCGCCAGTAAGCCGCGCGAGAGGACATCTTCCAGCCAGCGCTCCAGGGTGCCGAGACCATCCGCTGCACGCTGCTCGCGTTGAGCGGCGCGTTGCGTCGCAGCCGTTGATGAGCCTGATTTTGACGATCGCGACTTTTCAGATGCGTCGGATTGCGTTGTTCGTCGTGCGAGCCGATCCTGCACCCAGGCTGGCGGCGCTGCCGCGGACACAACAGTCGGATGCTGAACCGCGAGCAGCACCAGCCCCACCGCGTGTTTGCACGGCGTCTTGCGACTTGGACAGGAGCAGGCGGCAGTCAGATCATCGAGCGCCACGAACACGCGATAAGGGGTGGCGCCGCTGCCTCGATACTCACCCCATAATGCCGCTTCGTGCTGACCAGGGTTGATCCAGCGGTCGGGTCGGGCGACGCTCTGTCCGTTGCGAAATGCAGCTTCATCGCCTGCAAATGCTCGTATGCGGTTAATGTCAGGCAAATCGAGCATGAAGCATACCTTGCCGCCAATTGCAGGCTGACGGCGTTCCAGTAGCAGTATTGCACATCCGTTCGCTTTTGTCAATGGTCTGAGGTTTCGTGCACATCCGCGTCCCGGTCATCGAGGATGTCCTCACCTGCTCCGGGGCGTGCCGCGAGCAGGGGTGCGCTCGCTGCCGTCGGCAGCAGAGGCGCTGCCGGATGTACGCCGCCATGCCTCGATCCGGCGGCGTATCGCTGGCAGCCGCAGGATCAGCAGCAGCGCCACCAGCGCGCCAAGAAACAGCGGCTGTCGAATATCGCTCTTCTGCGCCCAGGCATAGTGGACCAGCGCCAGCGGCACTGCCAGGTACACCAGGCGATGCAGGATCTTCCAGGATCGTCCCAACCGCCGCTGCCATCCCTTCGTCGAGGTCAGCGCCAGCGGCGTGAGGAGCAGGAGCGCCGTCGTTCCGACGAGGATATACCGCTTCTCGGCGACTTCCTGCACAATCAGGGGAATGTTGAGGCCAAAATCGAGCGCCGTGAAGATCAGCATGTGCAGCAC
>JANWXL010000109.1 GCA_025055265.1 Roseiflexus sp. | reverse complement strand
GGCGGACATTGCGATCCTGCGGGCGACGCTGCTGCGGGCGCAGGAGAAGGCGTTGATCGGGTTCGCCAATCTGACGGTGCAGGAGCGCGAGGAGTTGGCGGCGGTGATGCAGTCGCTGGTGAGCGGGATCGACCGCACGCTGAAGGAGATCGGGCAGACGGTCAAGACTGTCTCCGGCGTCGCCCTGCCGTTCGATAGCATCCTTGAGGACAATCAGGATATCCGCGATGTGCTGGAGTACATCAGCGATACGCTGGTCAATACCACAATGAGCGCCGAGGCGGAAACGAGACCTGAACGGGCAGCGATCCAGGCGGCGCGCGCAGAACGAGAGCCGCGCAGTCGCTCGCCCCAACATGATCCCCGCGAAGCCGGTTATTACCAGAGTCGCCTCCGCACTCGCCGCCTTCGACGCGATGATGAAGAGGATGAGTGAGAACGATGCTGCGTCATACCGAACCTGACGGAATCCTCTCCGAGCGGGATCTGCACGAGTACGCCGACCTGCTGGCGCTGCGGCTCTATCATGACCTTGGTCGTCGCTGCTATTTGCTGAGTCGCCAGGATATCATCGAACTTATCCATCCCTACGTCGCGCACCTTGATCGACGCGACCGCCGTGCGCTCTCCTGGCTGGTGTGGAATCTGTTGCAGGAAGGCGCCGAGATCGAGTACGAGATTGACCAGGCATGACCAGCGGTCGCACCGGCATCCTCGGCGGTTCATTCGACCCGATCCACTACGGGCACCTGGCAATTGCGGAAGAGGCGCGCGTCGTTCTTCAACTGAGTCGTGTCCTGATCATCCCGGCTGGCGAGCAGCCGCTGAAACCTGGCAGCGTGGCGTCGCCGGCTCATCGCCTCGCCATGGCGCGCCTGGCGTGCGCCGAGAACCCGTTCTTCGAGGTCTCCAGCATCGAGATTGATCGCCCCGGTCCGTCCTATACGTATGTCACGCTGCAACTCCTCCACGATCAGGGGTTCGACGACCTCTATTTGATCCTCGGCATGGACTCGGTGGCGGATCTGCCGCGCTGGCGCGAGGTTCGGCGCATTCTGGATCTGGCGCATATCATCGGCGTTTCTCGCCCTGGCGTCTCCCTCGATCTGTCGCATCTGTCACAGATTCTGCCCGGATTGACCCAACGCCTGATCGTGATTGACGGTCCGCGACTTGATATTTCCAGCACCGATCTGCGCCAGCGCGTGGCGCAGGGCAGACCCATTCGCTACCAGACGCCGGATGCTGTCGTCGCCTATATCGAGACGCATCAACTGTATCGATAATCGTCTGTCTCTCCAGCATGCCTTGCTCATCATAACGAGCACCCATTAAGCGTTCTGCGGCGGGCGCTGGCTTCGACAGGCTCAGCCAGCTCAATGTAACCGGTACAAACAGTATGATTCTGCTCATCTGCGGCGGGCGCTGGCTTTGACAGGCTCAGCCAGCGTCCATCGCCGGGATCAAGCATTATGAGAACGACCATATGCCAGTTGCAGCTATGGACGAACTGTTGAGAGTCGCAGCATCGTGGGGACTGAAGCTCAACCAGCGTCAGCTTGAACAATTCGCGCGTTATAGCGCCGAACTCCGCGCCTGGAACACGCGCGTCAATCTGACATCGATCACCGACGATCACGAGATTGTCACCCGTCATTTCCTCGACTCGCTGCGTTGTGCCTTGAGTTGGGGAGATACGCCATCCTCCCTGATCGATGTCGGCAGCGGAGCGGGATTTCCAGGCTTGCCGCTTAAGATTCTGCGCCCGGAATTGCGCATCACCCTTGTTGAAAGCGTCGCCAAGAAAGCCGCTTTCCTTCAGCACATCGTTGCGATGCTCGACCTGCACGACGTGACTGTGGCGGCAGCGCGCGTCGAGGCCGTGGGGCGCGACCCGCAGCACCGCGAGCAGTATGACGTCGTTACTGCGCGCGCTGTGGCGGAGCTGGCGACGCTCGCGGAGTACTGTCTTCCGTTATGTCGAATTGGCGGGCGAGTCCTGGCGCCCAAGGGGAGCGATATTGATGACGAGATCGCACGTGCACGAGTCGCCATTGCACGACTTGGCGGGCAGTTGATCGATGTGGAGCCAGTGGAGATTCCCGGCGTCGAACCGCGAACGCTGGTGGTCATTGCCAAAATCGCACCCACGCCTGCGGTCTATCCGCGCGCCGTCGGCATTCCGGCGAAACGCCCCATCCGGTAAGCGCGAAATACGCGGATTACATCACACAAATGCGCAAAGCGTTTGACGACTCATACGCCGCACCATCCCTCAAACGACTGCGCTACAGCCCGACGTTGCCATACGGCTGATTCCGCAAACATCGCTGCCGTACTCTCGATGCGGCGCACGGTCGCCTGACGCTTTCCCGACTCTCAGACGCAGAGTTTTTAGACGCGTCGATCGTTTTCCTTGTCCCAATCAATACGCCGCTCACACGCACAGGGGCGAGTCTTTGCGCCTTTGTGCCTTGTGTGCGCTTATTTGAAAGGCATTGCCACTAGACCTGTGCCGCCGAGTCGCACGCCTTCTGAGCGACGAGCTAATTGGTCTGTAAAGCAAGTTTTCCGGTAATTTATCGGCTCAGTGCAGCGAAACCATCCCGCGTCCTGATGCCGTATGACCTTCGCCGCGCTCAAGGTCGCAAAAAGTCAGAAAACTTCGTTTACGGACTACTAATGGTTTTTGAATAATTATTCCGCTATCCACCTCCTCGCCCGGCGCCTGAAGTCGCGGGCTACGGTTGCGAAGCCCGCCTGCGCGGGCTAGATCGGGCGATACCGGATTATTTTCTCAAACTCCGTAAGTCGCGGGCTACGGTTGCGAAGCCCGCCTGCGCGGGCTAGATCGGGCGATACCGGGTTATTTTCTCAAAAACCATAAGCCCTCGCTCAGGACGGGGAAGCTCCAGAGGGGCTTTCATGACCTCAGCCAGGGCTTCAGCCCGCAGCGCCTATTTTCTTAATCCTCATCAGCCCGCAGCGCCCAGGAACACCAGGCTATTTTCCTGATCTTCATGAGCCGCAGGCTACTATTGTGAAGCCCGC
>JANWXL010000074.1 GCA_025055265.1 Roseiflexus sp. | reverse complement strand
GAACTTGCGCGGGTGTCTGCAGCGGCGTTTGTCGAGCGCTGGCCTGATTTGATGGTGGAGCGCCAGGAGTTGTTGCTGTAATGATGGAGATATGGCAATGCTGACGATCCCTCACCTGGCGCTGACGCTGATTGCCTATCTCGTCGGTTCGATCCCCTTCAGTCTGCTGGTGGCGCGGGCGCGCGGCGTCGATCTGCGCCTCGCAGGCAGCGGGAACGTCGGCGCGGCGAATGTCTGGCGTACCTGCGGCTTTGGCGCGTTTGTGGCGGCATTGAGCGGCGATATGCTGAAGGGCGCTCTGCCGACCCTTGCCGCGCAAATGCTCAATCTGCCGCCGCTGGCGGTTGTGACTGTCGGCGCAGCGGCGATGCTGGGTCACACGCGATCGATCTTTCTCAGATTCCGCGGCGGCAAGGCAGTGGCAACCGGCGGCGGAGCGCTGCTTGCAATGGCGCCGCTCGTGGCGCTCGCTGGTCTGGCAACGTGGGGAGTGACATTCGGCGTCACGCGCATTTCGGCAGTGGCGTCGCTGGCAGCGGCAGCCGTATGCGGCGTGATCGCCGCCGTGCTTTTGGCGCTAGAGATTCTTCCGCTCGAATATGCGCTCTTTGTGTGGGGCGCGGTTGTGGCAATCGTGATCCTGCACCGCTCGAATATTCGCCGCCTGCGTGCGGGAACAGAGAACCGCTTCGAGAAACTGTTCTAAATGACGTTCAGTTCGCGGCGCAGCACGCCACGGAAGCGGTTAATGCGCAGCGGGTCAATGTCAATAGTGTGAGCGCGCCCGTCAAGGATCTCTTCGGCGATCAGCAGACCAGTGGCTGGCGCATGCATGATGCCGTGCCCGCTGAACCCGCTGGCATCAACGTACCCTTCGAGTTCGGGATGTTTCCCCAGGATAGGCATGTGGTCAGGCGTGATCTCGTAGGCGCCTGCCCAGCAGAGTTTTTCCGCCAGCCCGGCGCGTTCCAGGATCGGGAAGCGCCGTAATCCGGCTTCGAGCACCGTGTCGAGCCATTCCCAGTCGACCGCCAGGTTGTACCCCGGCGTCTCGGCATAGTTCGATTTGCCAAACAGCACATTCTCGTGTTCTTTGCGCATGTAGAAACCTGTACCGACGTCGATGGTCAGCGGGATCGGTCCGGGAATGGCGGGGAACGGCTCGGTCACATAGATGCAACGACGGTATGGACGCACCGGTATCTCCAGCCCTGCCAGCATCCCTACCTCGCCTGCCCACGGTCCGGCGGCGTTGACGACGACCGGGGTGTTGATAACCCCGACTGGCGTCTCGACACCCGCCACGTGATCGCCAACGACCCGGATGCCGATGGCGGGGGTGGCGCGCGCCAGACGCACGCCGAGGTCGCGCGCGCGGTTCAGGTACCCAATGGCGATGCCGTGCGGATCGCAGAAGCCATCGTCGGGACCAAAGGTAGCGCCGATCAGGTCGTCGGTGCGCATGCCAGGGATGAAGCGCCCGGCTTCTTCGGGTGACAGCAGTTCGACGCGCACCCCCAGACTGCGTTGCAGCGCAACATTGGCGCGGTAGGTCTCCCAGTCCGCCTGATTGTCGATCAGGAAGAGATAGCCGATCTGCTGCAAGCCCGAATGACCGCCGACTTCCTCGGTGAAATGTTTCAGGCGCTCGATGCTGTAGAGCGACAGGCGAATGTTGACTTCGTTGGAGAACTGATGGCGCACACCGGCGACCGATCGGGCGGTTGAGCCGCTGATCTCGGTCTCTTCCTTTTCGAGAATGACGACGTTGGTGCAGCCGCGCACCGCCAGATGATAAGCGATTGATGCACCCATAATTCCGGCGCCGATAATGACGACATCAGCGGTTTGAGGCAGCATAGCAGTTTCCTGATCTATCAGCTATTATTTCGAGCGACGACGGGATGGCGGACGGGATATCTGCGGCGTTTCAGCGGCGTCTTCCACGGGAATTTGCGGTTCTTCGCCGGCAAGCGCCTGTGGGTCCACATCGGATGGGACGTCATTCCGGTCCGGCGTCAACCTGGCGTGTTCTTCCTGGCGTGCACCTTTCGAGAGCGCATTCGCTGAACGTGCATCACGCCAGGCGAGACGCTCGCGCACCGTCGCCTCGAAGCCGCGACCGGTCGGTTCGTAGTAGCGCCGTCCGCGCAGGTTGGGCGGGAAGTGTTCCTGTTCTACCTGTGCATCTTCGTAGTCGTGTGCGTACTTGTAGCCGCGTCCGTACCCAAGCCCTTTCATGAACGCCGTCGGCGCGTTGCGCAGATGGAGCGGCACCGGTTCGTTGCGCGTCTCCGCAACATCCTTCAATGCTTCCGCATACGCGGTATAGACCGCGTTGCTCTTCGGCGCCTGTGCCAGGTATACGACCGCCTGTGCAAGCGCCAGGTCGCCTTCGGGCTGACCAAGAAAATGAACTGCCTGCTGTGCAGCGATGGTCAGCGGCAGAGCGTGCGGGTCGGCCATGCCGATGTCCTCGATCGCCATGCGCACCACCCGTCGCGCGATATATAGCGGATCTTCGCCGCCATCGAGCATGCGCCCCAGCCAGTACAACGCCGCGTCGGGGTCGCTATCGCGGACGCTTTTGTGCAGCGCTGAGATGGCATTGTAGTGCAGTTCGCCATTTTTATCGTACTGCACAGCGCGGGTTTGCAGCGCGTCACGAATGTCGTCCACCGTGATCAGGCGCTTCCCGCCGACGCCCGGCGTTTTGGCGAGCGCTGCGGCTTCGAGCGCATTCAACGCGGTGCGCGCATCACCGTTGGACATGTTGATCAGGTAGCCGCGCGCATCAACCGCCAGCAACACGTTGAGGTCGCCAAGCCCACGTTCAGCGTCGGTCAGCGCACGATCAACGATCACGCCGATCTGCTCATCGGTCAACGGCTCGAGGACAAAGACGCGCGCCCGTGAGCGGAGCGCCGGGTTGACCTCAAACGACGGGTTTTCAGTGGTGGCGCCGATCAGAATAATCGTGCCGTCTTCGACATACGGCAGAATGGCGTCCTGCTGCGCTTTGTTGAAGCGGTGGATCTCGTCGATGAAGACAATCGTGCGCTGCTGGAACATGCCAAGGCGGTCTTGCGCCTCTTTGACCACGCGACGCAGATCGGCAACCCCGGCGGACACGGCGGAAAGCTGCTCAAAATGGGCATGGGTTGTATCAGCGATGATCCGTGCCAGAGTCGTCTTGCCAGAACCTGGAGGACCCCAAAGGATCATCGAGAAGAGGGCATCATTCCTGATGGCGCGCCGCAGCAGTTTGCCCTCGCCGACGATATGATCCTGTCCGACGAACTCATCGAGCGTGCGCGGACGCATGCGCGCGGCGAGCGGCGCCTGACGGCTCAACGCCTCTTCGCGCTGCGAGTCGAACAGAGTTTTCTGGTTCCTGGGCATCGAGAACAGCACACGCGCAGTGTTGTCAACTCCTGCGCATGATACCAGAAAATTAGAAAACCGGCGGACGGGTCATCCCTCCTTCTTGTACCGCCGCGCCACATGGGGCATATGCAAATGGGATGTTGGTGCTATTGCGGATGGCGCCGCCATCCCGTATGCTTAGAAGCAGAAAAGGCGCTGTCCAGAGGAAACATCCCGGCTCCCTTCCCGGTACTCTTCCCGTTCACTTCCTCTGGCTCCTCCGAATTCCTCTCGCATTCCCCTGGCGTGCGAGCCGGAATGCTGGACAGAAGCCTGGGTCTAAGACGGGGCAGGCGATCAACCGCCTGCCCTGGTTTTTTAGCGCCTGCGCTGTCGGGTTCTTCCGGTGATTGCGAGCAGGATGATCGCCCCCAGCACTGCCACGCCAAAACTGCGCACATCCCAACCGAAATTTGTTCCGCCAAATCCGAGCAACTGCATGATCAACCCGCCAACAAACGCGCCCAGGATGCCGATGATAATATTCATCAGGCACCCCTGACGTTCCTCGACGCCGACCAGCAGACTCGCCACCCATCCGGCCAGCGCGCCAAAAATGATCCACGAAATGGGTCCCATGGTGTCGGTTTCCTTTCTGTTGGGGCAAGTCTGAGACTTGCTCCTGCATTCTGGCGGGGCAGATCTGAGATCTGCTCCTGCATTCTGGCGGGGCAGGTCGCCGACCTGCTCCTGCATTCTGGCGGGGCAGGTCGGAGACCTGATCCTGCATTCTGGCGGGGCAGGTCGGAGACCTGCCCCGACATTTTGGTGGGGCGGGGCGGGTCTCAGATCTGCCCCGACGTGGGTCGTTCAACAAACGGTTGCATTATAATGTCCGCACGCTGGCGAACGCACGCCTGCATATTGAGGGGTGTTCCATATAGGGCATGAACCGATGATTATTGTTGCATCCGACGACCATCTCCAACACAATCCGCCTCACGAGTTTCTCGACGGCGCGCTGATCCCGATCTACGAGACGCCAGCGCGCGTGACGATTATTCGCGCCGCGCTTGAACGCGCCGCCATTGGTCCTATCGTTGAACCGCGCGCCTTTGGCATCGAACCGGTGCGCGCCGTTCACGACGACGGATACCTGACCTATCTTGAGACGATCTACAACCGCTGGGTTGTTGCAGGCGGCGCGCCGGAGGCCGTCATTCCCGGAACACTGGCAGTGCGCTGGATGTCCCGACCGCACGATCATCCGCTGGCTGCGCCCGGGTATTACACCTTCGACACGTGCGCCCCTATCGTAGCAGGCACTTATGCCGCTGCCCGGGCAGCCGCCGATGTCGCGCTCACTGGCGCTGAACTGCTCTTGACAGGGAATCGTTGCGTGTATGCGCTCTGTCGTCCGCCAGGGCATCATGCCGGGCGTGATCTGGGCGGGGGGTATTGTTTTCTCAACAATGCTGCGATTGCAGCGGAGTATCTGGTGCGCAGCGCCGCGGATGCGACGTGTGCAATTCTGGACATTGATTTTCACCACGGGAATGGCACGCAGCAGATCTTTTACGAACGCAGTGATGTGTTCGTCGTTTCGATCCACGCCTCGCCGTTGTACCAGTATCCTTTCTTTCTTGGCTATGCCGACGAGCGCGGCGCCAGCGCCGGGGAAGGGTATAATCTGAACCTGCCGCTCGATGCGGGTGTGGGGGACCAAGAGTATCTGGCGGTGCTCGACCGGGCGCTCAAAGCGATTGCAGATTTTGCGCCGCGTTTTCTGGTGCTCTCGGCGGGGTTTGATACGTTCGAGGGCGATCCGGTCGCTAATCATGGCGGCAGTTTTGCGCTCAGCGCGGCAGCTTACCCGGAGATAGGGCGGCGCATCGCTGCGCTCAACCTGCCGACACTGGTCGTTCAAGAGGGAGGATACGCCATCGACGCGCTCGGCGATAATGTCGTCGGGCTGTTGCAGGGTCTCGAGGAGTAAGCAGGTATGACACGCCTTTCGTCAGGGGGCCGCATCGAAGTGATCTGCGGCTGCATGTTCAGCGGAAAGACCGAAGAACTGATCCGTCGGCTGAACCACGTGCGTCTGGCGCGCCAGCGGTTGATCGCCTTTACGCCGCGCCGCGACACGCGCTACCGGTTTGGCAGCCTGGTCAGCCACAATGGTCTCTCAGTCGAAGCGCGCGTGATCGACTCGATCCGCGATATTCCGGCGCATCTCGACGCCGATGTTCACGTGGTGGCGGTCGACGAACTGCACCTGCTTGACGATCCACCCAACGCGGCGCGGGAGGTGTGTCAGGAACTGGCAGACCGAGGGTTGCGCGTGATTGTCGCCGGGCTGGATCAGGACTTTCGCGCGCAGCCATTCCCGGCGATGGCGCAGTTGATGGCGGTCGCCGAGCAGGTGGATAAGCTATACGCCATCTGCGTGCGCTGTGGCGCGTATGCGACCCGCTCGCAGCGTCTGATCGACGGCAAACCCGCGCCTGCCGATGCGCCCACCATTGTGGTTGGGGGACAGGAGTTGTACGAGGCGCGCTGCCGCGCGTGCTATGAGCCAGCGCGATAGGGGCGCCCCCTCATTCGATGAGGTGTACTGTGGTCCGTTGCTGATACGGCGCCGGATCGAATCCGACCCACTCAATCCCCTCGACGCCGTCGAAGCGACGCGCCATAACTGCCAGCGCTTCGGGGTTGTTGTCCACCAGGATGAAGCGTCGTCCGAGTTCGAGCGCCGCCACGCCGGTCGTGCCGCTGCCAGCAAAGAAATCGAGCACCAGCGATCCCGGCTTCGACGACGCCTGGATGATCCGGCGCAGGATGCCAAGCGGCTTCTGCGTCGGGTAGCCGGTCTTTTCGGCGCCGTTGGTGGGCACGATGGTATGCCACCAGCAGTCGGTCGGAAGTTTGCCGCGCGCTGCCTTTTCAGGACCGACGAGACCGGGCGCCATATAGGGGATGCGTTCAATCTCTTCGACATTGAACACGTATCGGGAGGGATTTTTGACGTAGAGCAGGATGTTGTCATGCTTGGGGGGCCAGCGATTCTTCGGTCGTCCGCCGTAGTCATACGCCCAGATAATCTCGTTCAAAAACGACTCGCGCCCAAAAATCGCGTCGAGCAGCACTTTGCAATAGTGGACCTCGCGGTAATCCACGTGAAAGTAGAACGATCCGTGCGACGCCAGCACGCGATGCGCCTCGATCAGGCGCGGTTCCAGGAATGCCAGATAGTCGTCGAAGACATCACTGAACCGCCGCGATCCCACGACGATGCTTTTGTAACGTTGTCCCTGAAATCCGACGCGGTCTCCCTCGCTGGAGCGCACCGTCTTGAGCTGAATACGCTGCTGATCCTTCCCGGTATTGAAGGGAGGATCGATGTAGATGAGATCGACTGACTCCGAGGAAAGCGCGCGGAGAACGTCGAGATTGTCCGCAAGGTAGATGGCGCCGGTGGCGTTGGAATCGATCATAAGAGCAGATCGCTTCGCTCGCAATGACACTGACATTATTCGGACAGACTCCTTGCGACTATACAGGATTCCGGTCGTTCTTGCAAGATGACAGCGATGTATCCAGGTTCACTGCCATGTGATCAATCGTAAGGTCGGGTCCGAGACCCGCCCGTATGCCCGGCTGCGCCGCTGCCTCGCCGTATAGCGTCGCGTGTAGCGTATACGCGAGTGCGTCCCTATGCACACCAGGCAACTGGCTACGCTTGTCCATCTGTGCCCTGCACCACCACTGCCTTTGCCCTGGATCGACGACGATGCATGGCGTCCACTGACGTTGAGCGTGTCTCAGGCAGGCGAACAGCCCGCACCCTCGGGAATGATGCGAAAAGTGACAGGAAGTTGATCGTTCTCAATTACCTGTCATTCGTTAATCATCCGAATTGTGTATACTATCTCTGGCAGGGCGCTGATGGTTTTTGAATAATTATTCCGCTATTGCTTGCTCGCCCGGCGACTAATGAACATAATGATGATCCGGTAAATCCGTGCCGCCAAGCGGTGCAATCTCTGGCTGCGGGCTAAAGCCCTCACTCAGGACGTGGAAGCCCCAGAGGGGCTTTCGTGACCTCAGCCAGGGCTTCAGCCCGCAGCGCCCAGGAATACCGGACTATTTTCTAAATCCTCATGAGTCGTGGGCTACGGCTGTGAAGCCCGCCTGCGCGGGCTGGATCGGGCAGTGCCGAATTATTTTCACAAACTCCATCAGCGCCTTCGACACCGGAAGTTATGTCTGACAATTCAAAGAGATGCTGTGCCTCCAATCGATCTCTACCCGCTGATTACACAACCGCGTTTTGCGCAGCCGCTCTGGGGCGGGACGTTCCTCGCCGACTGGCTGGAACTGCCGCAGCCGCGATCCGAACGCCTGGGCGAGGTCTGGCTGGTCTATGATACCAACCGGATCATCGAAGGACCGCTTGCGGGGCGGACGCTGGCGCAGGCGACGCGCGACTACGGCGCAGCGCTGGTTGGCGAGCGCACGATGGCGCGATAT
>JANWXL010000069.1 GCA_025055265.1 Roseiflexus sp. | reverse complement strand
ATGACGCCAGCCCATGCGACGCGCCTGCGGAACGTGCGCCATTTGCATCGGGCTGATGGGGAAGATGTTACGACCGATCTGTCCCATCTTGCGGCGCTGCTCGAGGCGTTGACGGCGACCCCGCGGACCACCAGGCGCCTCAATGAGGAAGAGATTGCGACACTGGATGCCACACCAACCCTCGCAGATATCCTGCGCGAAATACGCACCGGTCGTCTGACCGATCCCGCCGAACTGGCGCAACGGTTCGACCTCATTATTGCATACCATACGGCGCCAACGCCGCTGCGCATGCGGTTTGGCGCCGCCACCGACACCGGCGTGGTGCGCGATCTGAACGAAGATAGTCTGCTGGCGCTTGATCTGCGTCTGATCCGCCGCAATCAACCGCGCGCGTGGAGTCTGTTCATTGTTGCTGATGGGATGGGGGGGCACAGCGCTGGTGAAGTGGCATCGGATCTGGCGCTCCGCGGCGCACTGGAGATCGTGCAGCGCGAATATCTGGCGCCAACGGTGGATGCCGACACACAGGATAACGAAGAGACGTTGCGCGATGTCGTGCGGCGCGCTGTGCTTCAGGCAAATGAGTATGTAGTCCGTGAAGCGCGCAATCGCGGGAATGACATGGGTACCACCATGACGCTGGCGCTGGTTGCCGGTGATCGCGCCGTGATCGGCAACGTCGGCGACAGTCGAACGTATCTTGTGCGGGAAGGGAGTCTCCGGCGCATCACCCGCGATCACTCGCTAGTGCAGCGTCTGGTCGATCTCGGGCAGATCACGCCCGACGAAGTTTACACCCACCCGCAGCGTAATGCGGTGCTCCGTTCGTTAGGCGATAAGCTCAATGTTGAGGTCGATATCTTTGTCGAGCGGTTGCGTCCAGGGGATGCGCTGCTGCTGGCGAGCGACGGGTTGTGGGAAATGGTGCGTGATGAACGGATGGCGGAGATCATCGCCGCCAATCCCGATCCGCAGGCGGCATGCAAGGCGTTGATCGATGCAGCCAATGCCGCGGGCGGCGACGATAACATTACCGTCATCCTGGCATTCTTCGATTCGTACTGAGTCATTATGCGATGTCCTGTCTGCAACACGCTCAACGTTGACGGCGCGCCGTTTTGCGCCGAATGCGGTATCCGACTGGCAGGCGCCGCAACGCCGCCGGTCCCGGCGGCAACTGGCTTCCTGCCGCAGCAAACCGTTCTGCAGGGGCGCTACGTTATCGAGCAAAAACTGGGACAGGGCGGGATGGGCGCTGTCTACCGCGCGCGCGACCTGCGTCTCAGCACGGTTACCTGGGCGATCAAAGAGATGAGCCAGGCGCAGATCACCGGACCGCTGGAGCTGCAAGAGGCGCGAGCCGCATTCCAGCGCGAAGCCGAGTTGCTCGCCGGTCTCTCGCATCCGGGATTGCCAAAGGTCGTCGATCACTTCGAGCAGGACGGCAAGGCATATCTGGTCATGGAGTTCGTCCCTGGCGACTCGCTCCTGACCATTGCGCGCCGTGAAGGCCTCCCCTTCCCTCTACCGCGCGTGCTCGATTGGGTGCGTCAGATCTGCGAGGTGCTGGATTATCTCCACAACCGACCGACCCCGATCATCTTCCGTGACCTGAAACCGGCAAACGTGATGCTGACGCCCGAAGGGCGCATCAAACTGGTTGATTTCGGCATAGCGCGCATCTTCAAACCCGGCAAGGAGCGCGACACGCAGGCATTCGGCACCCTGGGATACAGCGCTCCCGAACAGTATGGACGGAGCCAGACCGATCCCCGCGCTGACATCTATTCGCTCGGCGTGCTGCTCCATCAACTGCTAACCGGGTACGATCCGACGAGCACCCCGTTTCGACTGCCGCCTGCCAGTCAGGTCAATCCTGCGATCCCGCAGCACATTTCAGATGCGATTGCACGCGCCGTCGATCCCGATCCCAACATGCGCTTCCCCGATGTGCGCGCCTTCTACCAGGCGTTGATAGGACAGCAACAGGTCATTCTTCAGACAGGCGCTCAAACTGAGGTCGTACAACCCAGAATGTCCGTCTCCGGTTCCATCGGGCAAACGACGCCGATCTCATCGTCCATTTCCGGCAGCGCGTCAGTGCAGCCGCCTCCTGTGCCCTCGCCGACAACCGGTCTCGCAAACGCCGGACGATGGATCGGGATTGGCAGTGTGCTGATCATGGGGTTTGCCGCGATCCTCGTCGCCATCGGCGCCGCGACAACCGGTACAGATAGTGAACTGGCTGGCGCTGGCTATCTGATCGCATTTTTGCCGTTCGCTACAGGACCGCTCGCCTTCCTGCTCGGATTGATCGCGCTGCTCTCGCCTGCAACGCAACAGACGATCAGAGGGCGACAGCACGCCATCGTGGGCATCGTGACCGGGCTGATGACCGGACTCTTGTGCTGCGGCATCTTTCTGCTGGCGGGAGGGTCGAGCAGTTAGTTTGAAAAGATGACGAAGCGCAACGATCTGCTGGCATACGGCGTCTAAACGTACAGTGAATGGTGCGCCAAGGAGAGCGTTATGAATACAGGGGTCACGCTGACGTGCACGTGGGGACGTGCGCCGCTGGTTGCCAGCGCATCGCCGCAGGTGGCGTATCTGCTTGTGGAAGCGCAGGCGTCGGCAGTCGCCGAAAAAGCGCCGCTCAATTTCTGCCTGGTCCTCGACCGATCCGGGTCGATGCAGGGAGCAAAACTTGCGGCGTTGAAGGAGGCGACAAAACGAGTGATTGACACACTGACGCCGCAGGACATTGTTTCGATTGTGCTCTTCGACGACACAGTGCAAACGCTCGTGCCTGCGACGTTCGCCACCGACCGTGATGCGCTCAAGGTGCAGGTCGACGCCATAGAGGAAGCTGGCGGCACCGCCATGTCGGGCGGGATGGCGGCTGGCATTGTGGAACTGCGTAAGAACCATGACCCTGGACGGGTTGGCGCTATGCTGCTGTTGACGGATGGGCAGACGTGGGGAGATGAGGATCGCTGTCGCGCGCTGGCGCAGGAACTCGCCCGCGACCGCGTGCGGGTCACGGCGCTTGGTCTCGGTGCGGAATGGAATGAAAAGTTGCTCGACGACATCGCCGACGCGACCGGCGGACTATCAGATTACATCGCCGATCCTGCGCAGATCACGACATTCTTCCAGCACGCGGTGCGCACAGCGCAGGGCACGATAGCACAGGATGCGCGCCTGTTGCTGCGGTTGGTGCGAGGTGCGACGCCACGCGCGGTGTATCGCGCCAGCCCGATTATCGCCAACCTCGGTTATCAGCCGATTGGCGACAGCGAGATTGCTGTGCGTCTGGGCGCCATTGAGACCGATACGCCGTCAAGCGTCATCATCGATATGATGGTTCCGGCGCGCGATGCGGGGAGTTTTCGGATTGCCCAGGCTGAACTTCACTATACGCCGGTTGGCGGATCGGAGCAGGTGATCAAACAGGATATTCTTCTCGAGTTTGTCACCGATCCGGCAAAGGCGGCATACGACCCCCGCGTGATGAACCTGGTCGAGAAAGTGACGGCGTTCAAATTGCAGACGCGGGCGCTTGCCGAGGCCGAAGCGGGCAACCTGTCCGGCGCAACCCAGAAACTGCGCGCCGCAGCGACGCGACTGCTCGATCTGGGAGAACTCGAACTGGCGCAGAAGGTCGCCGAGCAGGCTGAGCAACTCGATCAGGGCCAGGCGATGAGCGCCGAACGCCAGAAAGAACTGCGCTATGCAACCCGGCGCCTGACGCAAAAATTAGAGGAATAGCCCTTGAAGCTTGCGGAGGATTGGAATGATAACGTGTCCAACGTGCGGCGCCCTCAACGAGCCGGTCAACCGTTTCTGTGAACAGTGCGGCGCACGACTCGAACCCAGCGGTCCGGTCCAATCTGTATCTGTCGCACCACCCGCCGCTGCTGCTCAGACTTGCCCGAACTGCGGCGTCCCTGTACTTCCTGGTCAGGCATTCTGTGAAGAGTGCGGCACTGCCCTGACAGCCGCTGCGCCGCCTGCCAGCGCAGGCGCATCGCCATTCAGCGTTGATGCGCCAACCATGATGGCGCCAGCGCCAGCGATGCCGGTTGCAGGCTCGATCTGCCCTGCATGCGGACACCAGACGATGCCAGGCGACCGGTTCTGCGATGCGTGCGGCGCCGCGCTTGCGCCTGCGCCATCTCCGTCGATTGCCGATGTGCCTACTGCTGCAGCGCCTGAACTGCCATGGGCTCCCTCTGCGCCTCCGCCGGTTTCCCCACCGCCTGTCGAACCAGTCATGCCAACGCTGATCGAGGCAGCGACCCCGCCGATCCCGCCTGCCGCACCAGCCACACCTGTCGAACAACCACTGCCGCCAGCGGGGGAAACAGTCGCACCGCCGGTCGAAACAGCCGCACCGCCGCCTGCCGCGCCCGTCACTGATGCACAGGCGGAGTATGAAGCGAAGCGCCAGACGCTGCTCGACGAAATTGCCCGACAGGATCAGATTGTTGCCCAGCTCGAGCAGATGCAGGCAACGTTTGGCGCTGCGACGCCTCACGCGATCACGCTGGCGCTGGCTGAGGCGCGCGATGCGCGAGCGAAGGCGCAGGCGGAACTGGACGCACTGCAACCGCCGCCGCCACCCGTGGACCCGGCAGTTGTCGCTGCGCTCAACGACGAGATTTCTCGACAGCAGCAGATCATCGCGCAACTTGAGCAGATGCAGGCAACGTTTGGCGCTGCGACGCCCCACGCAATCACGCTGGCGCTGGCTGAGGCGCGCGATGCGCTGGCGAAAGCGCAGGCGGAGCTGGCGGCGCTCGGTGTGGCTCCGCCTGCCGCTGAAACGTCTGCTCCTGAGCCGCCGCCTGCTCCGGTTATCGCTGAACCGGTAGCGCTGACTGCGGCGCATCCGCTTGAACCTGCCGCACCGCCGCCACCGGCGCACCCGGTTGCGCCTGCTGCGCCGTTGCCCTTCACCGCACCACCAGTATCCGAGACCGCAGTGACGGTTACCTCGCCGCCTGAAGCGCTTCCGTCAGCAGCGACGGTGCTGGCGCCGCCAGCCGGTCCGCGCCTGGTGTTCGAAAGCGGACAGGAAATTCCTGTTCCAACGGACAAGACGGAGATAACCATCGGACGTGAAGACCCGATCAGCGGCATTCATCCGGAGATCGATCTGACGCCGTATGGCGGCGAAAGCGGCGGTGTGAGTCGCCAGCATGCGCGCCTGATCAACAAGGGCGGGCAGTGGTCCATTGTCGATCTGGGCAGCACGAACTACACCAGAGTGGATGGTTTGCGGATCGAGCCAGGCGCGCCGCATCCGCTGAACGATGGCGCGCGCCTGCAATTCGGGCGACTGACAGTGACATTCAGGATGTGAAGTGGGTGGCGCCGATGACCGTCACCCAGGGTCAGTGAGCGGAGCGTCCAGAGCCGTGCTTGGCGGCAGCGGGCGGTCATCCGCCTGCGGGGTGCAGTGGCGCAGGTGACAGTCATCGCCAGGGTGAGTCGCGCTGCGCGCCTGCCCACGCGCGGGTCGGCATGGCGCAGATGACCGCCACCGCGGGGAGCGAGCGACGCGCCCAGGGGAGTGCCAGCGACAGTGGGCGGTTCCTCGCTCGCGTAGGCTCTGGTCCAGGTGACGGTCATCGGCGGGATGGATCATGGCCACACCCGCACCTGGAAGGTGGCGATTTCGCGCGCATCGCTGCGGTCGATGTAGACCTCGATCTGCCAGTCGCCGTCCATCGATAAGAGCAAACCTTCCGCCCGGTAGCGTCCATCCGGCAATGGTTGAGCAACGACTTCCGGCGATGCCATACCGTGCTGCCGCATCATGGGTACGATGCTGACCGACTCGATCGGTCCGGGTTGCGCTCCTTCGCGGCGTTCGATGGTGATGATGGCAGGGTGCTCTCCGACACGACGCTCCTCAAGCGTCAGGGTCACATTGTAACTCAACGTCTGCACGGTCGTTGGTCCATCCGCCGAACACCCCGAAAGGAATAGCAGTGCGATGAGCAGGAGCGCTGCCAGAGCACGAAATGTCGCTGATGGAACACGGATTGGCACGGATTGAGACGGATTCATACGGGTTGGACGATGCCGCCAGCACGAAGAACGCTCTATTTCGTGGATCCCACCTCAAGGGTCACCGGCACAGTGACGACCTCACCGGCACGGCGGAACTGGAACCACGCCTGGTAGACGCCAGGGCGCGGGAAGTTGTGCACAAAGCGCAGTTCTGGTCCGTAGCGCAGCGTGCTGCCAGGGACGGCGATGGGCGCAGCGGCATGAATGTGACTGAACAACGCATCGCTGACATGCCGCATCATCAGGTGCCCACCCATCCCCAGCCAGGGTTCCAGGTCGCGCACCGGACCATTCACGTCGCTCACAATGACTGAGAGGGTCGTCAGCTGGCCGCTGCGCAGCGGCGTGGGCTGCGCGCGCACCTCAACCGTCAGATCGCCTATCGAGCGCACCCCTAACCCGGGCGCAGGCGTCGGAGCAGTGTCGATCTGCACCTGTCCGCCGACCGCGAAGCGGCCGGCTATGACCTGCAAACTGCCGCCATGCCGCATTAATTCAGCATATGCCGTATAGTTGCCGGGCCGGTCGGGTGTGAATGTCACAGCATACAACCCTGGCGCGATCCGGGCAGGATGCAGGTGCGCAAAGAACCTGCCGCTGTCATCGATGACGGCAAGGTGAAGCAACGCATCGTGGTGAGGCGATAGATCATCGGCAGGCAAACCGGTAGCGCCATCGCGCAGGTCGAGGGTCATGACGAGCGGCGCACCGGCATCCGGCGTCTGCGGCTCAGTCGAAAGCAGCAGGTTGACGTGTGGCGCGCCGCCGCTGTAGGTAGGAACGGCAGGCGTCGTTTCCGCCTGGAGCGGCGTGAATTGCAGCCAGGCGAGCACGGCGGACGCCACTGCCGAGGCAAAGGCGGCATAGTTCAGCAACCGCAGCGCGCCAGCGAAGCCAGGACGGGCATGGCGGCCACCCGCACCGACAGCGGCGCCTGCCAGCAGGCTGATAACCAGCACCCCCAGCGCCACCGCCAGCGGAATGGTCGTTGGCGGCAGCGGCGGCTGAAAGACCGTCACCGGGATGCGCATGATCCCTTCGCCAGGGGCGCCGCGCGCAATGATTTCGACCTCCCAATCGCCGGGAGCGTCGATGTCGAGGCGAGTTGTGACACTGAGCGCACTGCCCAGGGTCAACAGCGCCGCGGGTTTTTCAGGAAACGGGCTGCCGTAGCGTGTCAGGCGCACCTCGAAGGTCTCAGGCAGCGGTTCGCCGTCTGGGACAATATCGACCAGGAGCGGACCGGGAAGTGCGGGGGGAATGGTCATCGTGACTGCCAGTTCGTAGGGACTGGCATCCATCACGATCGTCTGGACCGGACCGGCGTCGCCGACGTGCGCCGAGACGGGCGGGGCAGCAACCAGCGCCAGGAGGACGAAGAGCGCACCGGCAGCACACCACCGTCGCGCTTGTGAACAAAAGCACAACATAGTGCTGATATAGTACCACAGATCTACGGTGTTCGCACACACCGATACCCCTGGCTTCCGAGCGCCGTGAACTTCGGCATTGCCCGGACTGCGCCGTTGTACGTCACATCGTATGCTTCCGACGGACCGGCTTCGCCGGCAGTCCACAGGTAAATGATCGGAGATCCAGGGTTCCAGAGCGGAGTTTCTTTGTCTGGCGGCGTGGCGCACGGTTGCCTGCCGGTGCGCCCGGTCCAGGCGCATCCTGCGTGCTCACCTTGGGTCACCAGAGAACGCACAACGTCATCGGTGGAAGGCATGCGCCAGTACCCCTGCACCGTCGTCTCAAGGCGCAGGCCATCGTCGCTGAGGTAGCGGCACACATTGAACTGCTGCATATCGGCGGCGGAGGCGCACCCGTCGCTCACTGTCGGGGTACACCGTCCATCGCGCCCCAAAGCCTTGCCGTCGAACCCGACCGGCGGCAGACCGTACAGCGCAATCTCATTCCAGGTTATGTCACGTTGCCAGCCCGGACCCGCCGGCGCCCAGATGAGCGTCACTCCATTCCCCTGAATGAGGCGGGCGCCGTAATTGCCATCATCCACCCGGCGCGCAACGCGCATGGCGGGTCCCGCCGCCGTACCCAGACCGACCAGGAGCGGCGCGCCGATGGCAATCAGGTAGCGCAGATGGCGCCGCCACCAGCGTGAATCGGCGTCGAACAGCGGGTCGGAACCGCGCGCAGCGCGCAGGAAGATCACACCGACGACCGCCAGCAGACCGCTCACGGGGAGCCAGCTCATCGCGGTCCACAGGTTCAACCCGACACGCGCTGCGGTACTGAACAGCGCCCAGGCGTAGAAGACAACGCCCGCGCCGATGAGCATCCACCCACCGGCGCGGGGCCAGGTCAGCGCAATGAGCGTCAGCGCCAGCGACGTTCCCGCCGGAAGGAGATAGAAGAGCCACTCGAACGGCGCGTACCACCCTTCGTGGAACATCTCCGCAACGCCCCAGAACGTCCACAGACAGACGACCAGGACGCAGAGGATCAGCGCCAGCGTTCCTGGAGATAGGGCGATTCGCTGTATCGGCTGCACATCGCACCTGTTCGTTGGAGTGGACGCTCACTTTCTGCGACCATTGTATCACGCGTGTGGATCCGTAAGGGCAGGTCTGAGACCTGCCCTTACGTTGGCGCCGGACTGGTCCCAGACCTGCTCCGATCCGACGCCAGGCGGGTCTGTTAAGCTGCCCTGATGTCGCTTCTGGACAGGTCAGAGACCTTCGTCTATCCAGTTATCGGACCACCAGGGGCAACGACACGAACACCATCTCGAATGTCCCGATGTCGCACCGGCCACCCTGCGGACGGAAGACGCCGCGCTGGTCGGTGGCAGCGCAGGAGGCATTGTCGCCCGCGTTGAGCGCCGGGCTGCCCGCAGTGAGCGGAAAATAGGCAGGCGAGCCGGTCAACGCGCCGAGATTGGGGTCCTGCCCGATGATGTTGCCGTTCACGCCGTTGGTCAGACCGCAGGCATTGCCGTTATCTTCGATGAGATTGTTGTTGTTCGTGCCGCTCAATGCACCCACGCAATCGCCGCCGCTGGCGCTATTGGCGATGATCGTGTTCCTGAGCGTTGCGCTGCCGCCGTTGATAAAGACCCCCCCGCCGTTATTGGTGGCGCTGTTGGCGGAGAAGGTGCTGTTGTTGACCGTCAGCGT
>JANWXL010000397.1 GCA_025055265.1 Roseiflexus sp. | reverse complement strand
CTCCAGCGGTGCATTGTGTATCATGGTCTCATCACTGAATCAACGCCCTGTGATTTCTGATTAATGATACGTTGCAACCAGTGATAACGTTTCACAGAAGGAGCAAAAGACCATGACAGAGCCGCAGAAGGAGCGCTGGTTCGAGGTCGCGCCCGGCATCCGTCGCCGCACGATCGCCCTTACGGAACGGATGCAGCAGATCATCGTCGAACTGGATCAGGGCGCGCGGCTGCCGCCGGAGCACCGCCATCCCCACGAACAGATCACCTATCTTATTTCGGGAAGACTGCGCTTTTTCATCGATGGGACGGCGCGGGATGTGACGCCAGGCGAAACGGTTGCGCTGCCGGGGAATACGCCGCATGGAGTCGAAGCGCTCGAAGCATCGCTGGCAATCGACACCTTCAGCCCGCCGCGCGAAGACATGCTGGCGCAGGACGCTGGTGGGTAGAAAAGGTTGCAGGTGGGAAGGTGGGCGTTGCACGTTGAAGGTTGAACGTTGAACCTGGGAAGGAGAGAGGCGCGAGGCGCGAGGCAAGAGGGATAATCGCGCTCTCTGCGCCCTCTGTGCCTCTGTGGTGAATCATCAGGTACGAGGATTGTGGTTGCACGTTTGAAGGTTACTGGTTGAACGTGCTGAACCCTGGCGGGTTTCTCTCTTCCGTGGTTCTCAGTTCTCGGTTCTTTGTTCTCGGTTCTCGCAACCCTAACCCCTAACCTCTAACCCCAGTTCTTCACTATCCTCGCGGTTCAACCAGCGAATGAACACAACGGTCAGAACTGCAAAGTAGATCAGGCTGCCAGGCACCCACATAATCAGGCCCGCCAGTTGCTGGTCATCGACCAGTGAGACGCCCCAGAGACGCGGACGCAGGGCATAGTATGGATAGAGCGGCGCTTCGGCGAATGCAATCAGCGCGCCGATAATCGTGGTTGGCAGCGACATAAAGAAAAGATACGCCGTCTGCATCAGGGGATGGGCGGATGGCAATTCGTCCATGGGGCTACAGATAGGCCACCACGAGAGCACGCCTACAACGAAGAACATGACGTGCTCAAGGATGTGGATGCGCTCATCCCGCAACGCGAGATCGTAGTAAGCGGGCACATGCCAGAGCGCGAAAACAGCGTTGAATGCAAAGAAGACGAAGATCGGATTGGTGAGGAACGAGCCGACAGGATACGAGCCAGGGATGCGCATGAGCGGACGCAGAACCCAACGCGGCAGACCGAGCAACAGGAAGGGGGGCGCCACCATTGCCAGCAGCAGATGCTGGAGCATGTGCATCGTCAGCAGATAACTTCCCAGGCTGTCGATCGGCGACGCCAGCGCAATGAACAGCACCACCCAGCCGACATAGAACAGGCGCACCTGCGTCGGAGTCGGCGGTGCATTGCCGGGGAAAAAGCGCCGCAGCGGACCGGTGACGCAAAGTGCATATCCCCCCGCAATTAGCGCCAGGTTTGCCATCAGGCCCGGTTCGAAGTTCCACTCATACATTCCGATGTTCCCGGTTCATCCCGCGATGCCGACGTGCCCTGAGAACAGCACCATAAAGGATAGCAGCAGAGTCGTTGCAAACGCAAGCGGCACCAGGAAGACAAACTTAAAGATTCCCGCATCGCCTTTGAGGTGCATAAAGAACATGACAACCGCTGCACCCTTGATCGTCGAAAGGATCAGCAGCAGCGTCACCTCCAGCCATTTGGCGATCAGGTGCTGCTCATTGACAATGAACAACCCGACCTCCAGCGCCGTCACCACTGCCAGCACCCCGGCGACGAGCCAGTAGAACCGGTCGGAATGGCTGTGTTCGCCATGCGCGTGACTGCTGTGCTCTTCATGATGACCTGCCACGATGCCCGCTCCTCTCTAGATCAGATAGACCAGCACAAAGATCGCCACCCACACCAGATCGACGAAGTGCCAGTAGAGACCGGCGATTTCGACATCCATCGCATTCTCTGGCGAGTCGGGATAGGCGCGCACCTTGAAAAACACTGAGAGCAGCCAGATAACTCCTATTGCCACATGCGTCCCGTGAAAACCGGTGAGGACAAAGAACGTCGTACCGAACAGGCTGCTGCTCAGCGTCAATCCTTCGTGGTACAGGTGGTTGAACTCATACGCCTGGCCGCCGATGAATGCCAGCCCCAACCCGACCGTTGCCAGCAGCCAGGTGGTGAACCAGCGACGATCGCCGCGCCTGCTGGCGGACAGCGCCAGCACCATCGTCAGACTGGATGCCAGCAGAATGCTCGCCAGCACAGTCGTCAGCTCAATATCGAGAAACTCACGCGGGTCCTGAAAATCGGGGCGCATCCGATTGACCGGCGCAAACACGAAGTAGGTCGTGATCAGCGTTGCGAAGAAGAGGGTTTCAGAGCCAATGAAAGCCCATACCCCCAACTTCCGATTATCGACGCCGAGCGACGTATGATGCGCCGCTGTCGCGTGCGGTCTGGTCATCGATGATTCACTCATACGGTGCTCCATTCAACGTTCAACGACCACCTGCAATCTTCCCTGCCTTCACGCTCGATTGACTCACCACAGAGGCACGGAGGACACAGAGGAGAGAACCTTTGCCCACCTTTCACTTCTCTCTGCAACCTCGCCATCTCTTGTCCCTCGCCTCGCACCTCTTGCCCGCGTTAGTGCGCATGATGCGGCGAGTCGACGTGCGAGATGCGCACCCAGCTCAGGATGCCCGCCGCCATAATCAACAGACCGACAAGCATCGCCGATGCCGCAATGAGACCGAAATCACCCAGGTAGATAATGCCGAAGCCCAGGATCATGATACCGACTGACACAATGAGCGGCGCATAGGTGGGAGAGGGCAGATGAATCGGCTCCATCGCCTCAGGCGTTTCGCGCTCGAACCCATCGTGCAACGGACCTCTTCGGACGACCGGCGCCTCGTGCGAACCGTTCACCTCGTGCAGGTGCGGATATTTTTCGTCCCAGAGCGGACGGCGACTGCGCACGCGCGGCGTCACAGCGAAATTATAGACCGGCGGCGGCGAACTGACGGCCCACTCAAGCGTCGCCCCGTCCCACGGATCGGCGGGCGCAATCGGACCGCGCCGGATGCTCGTGAGCACGTTCCAGAGGAAGATCAGAAATGCGACGGCGAGCAACAGCGAGCCAATCGTGGAGATCAGATTCCAGAGGTTCCATCCCATCTCTGCTTCATAAGTGTAGATACGGCGCGGCATGCCTGCATTGCCGCTCAGGTGCATCGGGAAGAAGGTCAGGTTAAAACTGATCAGCATCAGCCAGAACTGCCATTTACCGAGACGTTCATCGAGCATGCGACCGGTCATCTTCGGGAACCAGTAAAAGATGCCAGCGAAGATGCCCTGGATGGCGCCGCCAAACAGCACATAGTGCATATGCGCAACGACGTAGTACGAGTCGGTCTGCTGCACGTTGATCGGCGGCGAGGCGAGGGTGATGCCGCTGATGCCGCCGATGATAAACATGCCAATAAACCCGATCGCATAGAGCATCGACGTGGTCAGGTGGAGCGATCCCTGCCACATCGTCGCCAGCCAGTTGAAAATCTTCACCCCCGTTGGCACGGCAATGAGGAAGCTGGCAGCGCCGAAGAACGCATTCGCCAGCGGACCCAGACCGACCGCAAACATATGGTGCGCCCAGACCAGGAAGCCGAGGAAGCCGATGGCGACGCCAGAGTATGCCACAAACGCATAGCCGAAGATCGGCTTGCGCGAGAACGTCGGCAGCACTTCCGAGATGATGCCCATCGTTGGCAGAATAAGGATGTAGACCTCGGGATGCCCGAAGAACCAGAAGAGGTGCTGCCAGAGCACCGCATCACCGCCGAGATTGGGGAGGAAGAAGCGCGTACCGAAGTGCCGGTCGAACAGCAACTGGATCGTCGCCACCGTCAGCACCGGGAAGGCGAAGATCAGAATGAACGCAACGATCAACTGCATCCAGACGAACAGCGGCATCCGGTTGAGCGTCATCCCCGGCGCGCGCATGTTGAGAATGGTCACGATAAAGTTTAGAGCGCCAGCGATGGATGCCACGCCTGTCAGACCGATGCCGACAATCCAGTAATCGACGCCGGCAGTCGGCGCAAACTGTTTCTGCGTCAGTGGCGCATAGGCGAACCAGCCGACATTGGGCGCGCCGCCGACGAAGAAACTGACGTACAGCATCAAGCCGCCAAAGATGAAGAGCCAGATGCTAAGCGCATTGAGGCGCGGGAACGCCATATCGCGCGCGCCGATCATGAGCGGCACCATGTAGTTGCCCAGCCCGACGTTCAGCGGCATCAGACCAAGAAAGATCATGGTCGTGCCGTGCATGGTGAACATCTGATTGTAGACGTCGGGCGTCAGGAAGGTATTATTGGGCGTACCAAGCTGAATGCGCATGAGCAGCGCCTCGATCCCTCCAATCAGGAAGAACACGAACGCGCTGACCAGATACATAATCCCGATGCGCTTATGATCGGTCGTGCTGAGCCACCCGGCCCAACCGGGGCGTACACTGACGCTGGGCGGGCTGACCGTTCCGGCGGTGCGTTCGGCGATTGCCATACAGATCCTCCACAATCTAGCGTTCTGGCGGCAGCGTGACCGACACCTTCATACTATCGAGGTAGGCGACAAGGTCGGCGATCTCCTGGTCGCTCAGGTTCTGCTTGATCCACTGCGGCGTCAACACCCGGCTCATCAGGTTGCCGGGTTTCAGTTTGGGCGCTTCGCGCAGCCAGCGATCAAGATTTTCCGGCGTGTAGGGCAGAATACCGGCGGCAATCGTCTGACGGCTGCCGTAGTAGGTCAGATTCGGGCCAATCTGACCGCGCGCATTCGTCCCCTCAACGGCGTGGCAGGCAACGCACTGCTTGCGCGCATCGAGGAAAATCGCCTGACCACGCGCTGCATCACCGGTTAACCCGTTGACGACCAGCGTTCCGGCGGGAGCGGGAGGAGGCGTCTTCTTCTGCTCAATCCAGCGATTGAACTCAGCCTCATCGACAGCAATGACGCGGAAGCGCATCAGCGCATGCGCCTCGCCGCAGAACTCGGCGCAGACAGCGCGGTAGATGCCGGGTTGTTCGGCGGTAAACGAGAGGAAGTTCGTTTTGCCGGGAATCATGTAGGTCTTTCCGGCAAGCTTCGGCACCCAGAAGTTATGGATGACATCCTGCGACTCCAGGACGACCGTCACCGGTCGCCCGACCGGGATGTACATATCGGAAGCGGTCACTATCGGCTTGCCGTCGGCGCCAGTGTCGGGATACTGAAACTCGAACCACCACTGATGCCCGATGGCTTTGATCCGCAGCGCGTCCTCGGGCATCACTGCATTCGCCGCCTGGGTGCGGAAGGTCAACACTGCAATGACCAGCACAATAATTGCTGGCGCAATTGTCCACAGGATTTCCACCTGTGTATTGCCGTGCACCTGCGCTGGAATCGTCGCGCTGCCAGGGCGGCGACGAAAACGCCAGATGGCGTAAATGAGCAATCCCTCAACTACCACAAAAACGCCAAGCGCCATCCACCAGATGGGGATGAGGAGTTCGTAGATGCGACGCGCATTGTCGCCGTACGGATCGTAGGTATTGCCCGGATTGTTGCCGCAGGCGGCGAGACCGACTGACAGACCGATCAGCAGAAGGAAACGCGACCATCTGAGAAATGACCGGGGAAGCGAGTTCATGAAGGCTCCTCTCCAGGCGCCTGCGCCCGACGCGCGTGGATGTAACCCTGCGACCAACAGCATCGTGCCGCGCCAGCGTGATTTTCGTGCCATCCAGGGAGGTTTCCCGGATAATACGTGAAAAGTTGCACGATGTTTCGAGGGCTATTATACCCGAAAGTTGGAGGGTGTCAATTGCCATTTGTCTCCTTCTTTCGATGGGCGCAACATGAGACATGACCTCGCCAAAAGGAGGGGAAGACCATGTGCTTCACATCTCAGGGCGAGAGCGTATAATTGAGGTTGTCATCCCTTAACGCAAATGATGACTCGCCGTTTTGCATGACGCGCCGGGCTATGCTACAATCGGCGTCACTGTCACCTCGCCTGCTATAATCAAGCTATACTGAAAGGAGTGAAACCAGGAGCCTGCCAGGTCGGTAAACTCTTTCCTTCTGGCTATCCAATTGATGCCCGCAGAGTCGCCGGTGTCCGACAGGCGAAACAAAGCAGTTCTTTCCAATTACAAGCAGTGTTGCTACTCACACGCACACAAGGAGAGAGTCGATGCAAGAACTCAGCGCTTTCGAACAGGCAGCCGTATGGGCCGTGCTCGGCGTTGCGATTTTCGGCATCGCATACGCCTTCGTGCTCCGGGCGCAGATCCTGGCGCAGGACAAAGGCACCGCCCGCATGCAAGAGGTCTGGGGATTCATCAAAGACGGCGCTAATGCGTACCTCAGCCGTCAGTTCCGCACCATCGCCGTTCTGATCGTCATTCTGACATTTCTCCTGGCCGCCAGCGTCTTCATTATTCCGCCGACGCGCGAGGCGGTTGAGCACTTCGGCAGCGAGGAAGCGGCGACGCTGTGGGTAGCGATTGGGCGCGCCGTCGCCTTCCTGATGGGATCGTTGTTCTCATATGCAGTCGGCTTCGTCGGTATGAACGTGGCGGTCGAAGGAAATGTGCGTGTGGCTGCTGCGTCGCGCAAAGGGTACAACCCGGCGTTGCAGGTCGCCTACAAGTCGGGGTCGGTGACCGGCATGCTGACGGTGGGCCTGGGACTGCTGGGCGGGACGTTGATCTTTATGGTGTTCGGCATCGCCGCCCCGGACGCACTGCTCGGCTTCGGCTTCGGCGGGTCGCTGATCGCGCTCTTCATGCGCGTCGGCGGCGGCATCTACACCAAAGCGGCCGACGTCGGCGCCGACCTGGTGGGGAAGGTGGAAGCCGGCATCCCTGAAGACGACCCGCGCAACGCAGCGGTGATCGCTGACCTGGTGGGCGACAATGTCGGCGACTGCGCCGGTATGGCGGCTGACGTGTTCGAGAGCTTCGAGGTGACGCTGGTGTCAGCGCTAATCCTCGGGTTGGTGCTGGGCGATGCTGTGGTTGGTACGCTCGGCGATGGTCAGTACGATCTGCGTTTCATCGTCTTCCCGCTGGTGTTGCGCGCAATCGGCGTGATTGCATCGGTCATCGGCAACTCCATCGTCAGCACCGACGAGAAGCGCCGCAACGCGATGGCGGCAATGAACCGCGGTTTCTATGTCGCCGCGCTCGTCTGTCTCATTGGGTTTGCCGGGTTTACCGCCGTCTACATGGTCGATCCGACAACCGGCGCGATCGACTGGCGCCCCTTCCTGGCGACGATTGCCGGTCTGGCGCTGGCAGTGGCGCTTGATAAACTGACGGAGTACTTCACGTCAACCCACTTCAACCCGGTGAAGGAAACCAGCAAGGCATCCAAGACCGGTGCAGCAACCAACATCCTGGCTGGCCTGGCGCTCGGCATGGAGTCGAGCGTGTGGGCGATCCTGGTCATCTGTGCGTCAATTCTGACCTCGATTGCCATCTATGCCGGATATTCGGCTGACCCGACCGTGACGCTCACGGCTGTGCTGTACGGCGTGTCGCTCACTGGTATCGGCATGCTGACGCTCACCGGCAACACGATCTCGATGGACTCATTCGGTCCAATCTCGGATAACGCCAACGGCATCGGTGAGATGGCAGGGCTGGACAAGAACGCGCGCAATGTGATGGACGACCTGGACGCGGTCGGCAACACGACGAAGGCGGTCACCAAGGGGATTGCGATTGGTTCTGCGGTGATTGCGGCAGTCGCGCTGTACGGCTCGTACCTGGCGGACGTGTCGAAGGTGCAGGAGCAGATCGGCGTGCCGCTGGCGGAGCAACTGCGCACGATCGGCATCAATGTCGCCATGCCGACGGTGTTCATCGGGTTGCTGATCGGCGGCGCAGTGCCGTTCCTGTTCTCATCGCTGACGATCCGCGCGGTGCAGCGCGCAGCGTCGCAGATCGTGAATGAGGTGCGCCGTCAGTTCAAGATTCCGGGGGTCATGGAAGGCACAGTGACGCCCGACTATGCGCAGGCGGTGAGCATCTCCACGGTCGCAGCGCAGAAAGAGCTGATCAGCCTGGGCTTGATTGCAGTGATGGTGCCAATCCTGGTCGGCTTCCTGCTCGGCGTCGAGGCGCTTGGCGGATTCCTGGCGGGCATCATTCTCTCCGGTCAGTTGATGGCGGTGTTCCAGGCGAATGCGGGCGGCGCCTGGGATAACGCCAAGAAGTACATCGAAGAGGGGAACTTCGGCGGGAAGCACTCCGAGCCGCACAAAGCCGCCGTGGTCGGCGACACGGTCGGCGACCCGCTGAAGGACACGGCGGGACCGGCGCTGAACCCGATGATCAAGGTCATCAACCTGGTGGCGTTGATCATCGCGCCCATTATTGTCACTATTCCGAGCGGCAGCCCCGGCGTCATTTTCGCCATGGTCATCTGCGCAGCGGCGCTAGTCTGGGCAATCTGGCAGAGCAAGCGCGAAGCGCCGTCGATGACGACAGAGACCGCTGCGCCAGCGACGACGGCGAAGGGAGTTTAGGGCATCGGGGTAGAAGCAAGTGGAGAGACGTGAGGCGTGAGAGACGGTTGACGTTGGCTTCGACAAGCTCAGCCAACGTCAACCGATCACAGGTTCATGTTGATCTTTCTGTCAGACGCCTGGCGCAAAACAAATGCCAGGGGTTTGAGGACCCTGGTGAATCATTGCGGGACAAGGAACCCCCGTGCCTTTGCGCCTTTGGGTGATGCTGGCAAGAAGGGCTGAGAACTCTTTAGCAGCCCTCACATCCGATTGCGCCGCTGCTCCTGGAAGCAATCGTCGCACAGGACCGGCTTGCGTCCGCTTGGCACGAATGGCACTTTCGCCTCGCGCCCGCAGTTGGCGCAGATCGCAGTGTACATTTCGCGCGCACCCGATGCGCGCATGCTGCCGCGGTCACTGTAGCTGCCGCCACGATCGCTGTAGCCGCTGCTCCGTTCACTGTACCCGCCGCTGCTGCGATTGCTGTATCCACCTCCACCGGACGCTTTGCGCGCCTGCCGGCAACTTGGGCAGCGCGACGGCTCGTTGGTAAACCCCTTCTGCGCGTAGAACTCCTGCTCACCTGCGGTGAATACAAACTGTGCACCGCAATCACGGCATGTCAGCGTTTTGTCGGCGTAGCTCATCGCTCGCTTCACTCCTTTGGGCTGGCTTTCGAGCCCACACCATGGATTTTGATCGACTGGGGTCTGGCAAACGATGGGCTATGGGATCTGACCGGAGAGGCAGGAATCCAGGGCGCCATGCAGAACCAAACC
>JANWXL010000041.1 GCA_025055265.1 Roseiflexus sp. | reverse complement strand
GCGCGCAACGTCCTCCGCCCGTTCCGCCAGCAGACGAGCTGCGCGCAGCACCAGCGCCCCGCGTTCGGGCGCAGGCGTCTGGCGCCAGGAGCGAAAGGCGTGCGCTGCTACTTCGGCGGCGGCAATCGCCTCATCGCTGATTGAAAGCGGCGCCTCGCCAATCAGGTCGCTGGCGTCGGCGGGGTTGATATTGGGCGCACGGCGACGCGCCAGTGATTCCATCCAGGCGCCGCCGATGTAGTTGCGGTAGATTTTGATGTCTTTGTGCATGAATCTGCTCTCGTTTCACTTCGAGCGACTCGCTTGAGAACGATCTCCTCAACTTCTACGATATCTCGCGGCGAGAGTCTGGCGTAGACGCTTGCAGGCACGGCGAGCACCTCTCCGGGCGTCTCCCCAGGCTCAACCACGAGTCGCACGCGCTGATCATCACGCAGCGAAATGGCTGGCAACCGAACTGACCGGAAGGCGCTACGCTCAAAAATCGCCTCAAGCGTTTTAGTTCTCTTCCTTCGCCATTCGGAGCGCCCTGCTACAGAAAAGTATAGCACGCTTCGCTTGAGCGGGGTTGAAAACAAGAGGAGAAGTCCGGGCACGAGAGCTCAGATGGCGCGTGGATGCAACGGAAAAAGCCTTAACCGCCGCTCACGCCAGATCACGGCGTAAGGGCGGGGCGCATATGAATTCTGATGAACGGGAGGTTCATCCTCGCTATACGTCATTGCAAAGCGTCGCACGAGTTGCTCGACAGACAGTGCGAGAGTCATGCGGCGGCGCTGAAGCAATCTCCTCTGGATGCAAACCCAGCACGCGGCGATGGCCGAGTGGCCGGGGATGTGACGCATCCATAGGCGCTGTTTCCTGCTGCGGTTGATCACCGCGCTGGACGCTAGATGGAGTGTACATGACGCGCGGCGGTACCGGGCGCGCTGGCAGATTGAACTGGTCTTCAAACGGATCAAACCGCTGCTACAGGTGGCTGACCTGCGCCATCGCAATCAGGAAGGGGTGGAAGCAACAGTGCGCGCTGCTGGTCGCCTGAGCGCTGCGGGAGCAGGGTCCAGGCATGCATTGTCAGACGGCTTTCTGGCACGGCGGGCTACAGCCCTTGCTCAGGTCAGGCAAGCCCCTGCGGGGCTGCGATGGGCGCACGCGCCATCGGCTGCGCGGGGAGCAGGCGCGACTTCGTTCGCCATCGCGCTGTTTCTTTGGCGTCTGGAGCGGCGCCTGGCGCGCGGACCAGCCCCGGAGGGGCTTGCACGATCGCAGCCAGGGCTTCAGCCCGCAGCGAGACGGCGGTTTCTGACACATCATGCCTGCACCCGCGGGAGCATCCACGGCTGAGGCGCGAGCGCTGCTGCCGGGCGAGGCGCGCGACCCGATCTGTCCGGCCAGCGGGTGGCTGCAGGCGGGACTGAGAGCGGTACGCTGCGCGCGCAGGTGCGCGGCGGGTAGACGGTCACGCGTATGCGCTGACGTCTGCTGCTGATGGTCTACTTTCTAGTCTGCAGTTTGCGCCTACGGATCGATGACCTGCCTCATCATTCATGCGGCCATTCTTCCTGACCATTCTTCCTCCAACTCTTCTGCTCTCCGCCCAAACGATCGCCAGAGACCGGTTACGAACCTTTAACCGCCTGAAACTTCCTCTTCTCTCCGCGCTGTGCGGCTGCATGGTAGGATTGTGACGACCTGCGCAGCATATCGGTGCAATGTAAAGTATTTGCACGCGCTCTGTGCATCTTATGCGCTGTTTTGACGCGGTGCACTGTTCGTGATATGCTACGGAAGCGTTGACACATCTGCTATCATTCACTTGCACTGCGCAGTGATGCGCCCCGCCTGAGCTGTAATCATCCCTCGCTGTGGCGGACGCCTGGAAGAACGCCATCATAGTTCTGGCCCTGAGGCCCTGGGGAGCTCCGTATGACCGAAGCCATCCGTGAGATTTACTGGAATGTCGGTGAGACGCTCGGTTCACTGACGGTGTACGGTTCTGCGATCATCGTTCTGGCAGTGATGACGTGGGGCGTGCTGCGCGACGTCAACCGCTGGCGCAAAGGTCGGCCCGATGCGCGGATTAACAATCTCGGCGCACGCATGGTCGAATTTCTGGTTCAGGTCTTTGGTCAAAAGAAAACCCTCAAAGACCGACGCCCTGGCATTATGCATGCGCTGGTCTTCTTTGGCTTTCTGGCGCTGTTCATCGGCACCGACATCATCGCTGTCGAGGAGGACTTCACCATCCCGCTGATGGGGAAGGATGCCGGGAAAATCCTGGTCGGCGAGTTCTACAAGAATTACGAGCTGATCATGGATTTTATGGGGCTGGCGTTCGTTGTCGGCATCATCTGGATGGCATACCGCCGTTATACGAAGTATCCTGACCGGCTGCATAACCGGCGGACGGACTTATGGGCGCTGGCAGTGCTCGGATATATCGGCATCAGCGGGTATTTCATCGAAGGGTTGCGCCTGGCGAATCAGACCATCGGCGGCATCCCGGTCTTCACGCAGGATTGGGCGCCGCGCGCGTTTGTCGGCTATGGTCTGGCGATCATCTTCCGCAACATCGGTCTGGGAGACGGCAGCCCTGTCGGATTAGGGTTGCACCTCTTCTTCTGGTTCAGTCATACCCTGGTGACTTTTGCCTTCATTGCATCGATCCCGTTCTCCAAGCTGCAGCATATCTTCTACACACCGCTGAACACCTTCTTTCGCGATCTGGAGCCCAAAGGGGCGCTGACTCCCATTCCAAACCTGGAGGCTGAGATCGAGAAGGACGAACCGCGCCTTGGCGTGGCGACGCTGGCGGATTTTACGTGGAAGCAGCGGCTCGATTTCGACGCCTGCATGCAGTGTGGACGCTGCCAGTCGAAATGCCCGGCTTACGCATCGGGGTCGCAACTCTCTCCCAAGTTCCTGATCACCAAGATGGCGAATCTCCAACGCGGCGAGCCGGTGCTGCTCCACGACGGCAGTCTGGGGCGCGCGCATACGGTTCTGACGACCGATCAGTACAACGAAGCGCCCAAACCGATTACTGAACGTCAATTTGTGTACGCCAAGATCGATGGCGACCGCGAGACGCTGTCGTTGATCGAGCACGAAATCTACACCGAGAATGAAATCTGGTCCTGCACCACCTGCCGCGCCTGTATGGAAGAGTGCCCGGCGATGATCGAGCACGTTGATCTGATTGTCGATGTGCGCCGCAATCTGACAATGATCCGCAGTGAGGTGCCGTCGAACGTCAAGCGGGTGCTGGAGGGCATCGAACGCGCTGGCAATCCGTGGCGCCTGCCAGCGCGCGAACGCACTGCCTGGACCGATGGGCTGGACGTGCCGACCATGGCGGAGAAGGAGAGCGCCGAGGTGCTCTACTGGGTCGGGTGCGCTCCTGCCTACGATGAACGCTCGAAGCGCGTTGCGCGCGCCATGGTGCAACTGTTGACGCGTGCGGGCGTCGATTTTGCAATCCTCGGCGAGGAGGAAAGTTGCACCGGCGACCCGGCGCGGCGTATGGGTGAAGAGTTGCTGTTCCAGGCGCAGGCGCAGGCAAATATCGAGACAATGCACCAGTACAAGTTCAAGAAGATCGTCACAACCTGTGCGCACTGCTTCAACACGCTCAAGAACGAGTATCCACAGTTTGGCGGGCGCGCTGGCATCGATTACCAGGTCATTCACCATACTGATCTGCTGGCGCAACTGGTGCGCGAAGGCAAACTCACGCCGAAGCGACCGATCAATCAGAAGGTGGTCTACCACGACCCGTGCTACATTGGGCGCTACAACGACATCTACGACTCGCCGCGCAACGTGCTGCGCGCCATCCCCGGCGTGCAACTCGTCGAAGCGCCCGACTGGAACCGCGAACGCGCGATGTGCTGCGGCGGCGGCGGTGGCAATGTGTGGATGGAGGGATGGGGCAAGCGTGGCGTCAATGCCATCCGCCTGGAGCAGTTGATGCAGGAGAAGCCGGAAACCCTGGCGCTTGCCTGCCCCTTCTGCATGGTCATGTTCGAAGACGCAGCGAAGAACGCAGGCGTCGACGAGCAACTGGCGCGTAAGGATATGGCGGAGTTGCTGCTCGAGTCGTTGGAGTAGGGGTTAGGGGTCGGGAGAATGGGAGTGTAGGGGCAGGTCTCTCTATCTGCCTGCCAGAATCAATCAGAGCAGCGCAGGTCGATCCCCCGTGCCTGCCCCGCGCTGACCTGCACACCCGTAGGGGCAGGCCCCCGTGCCTGCCCCTCATCGATCTAACCAAAAAACGGTCGCGCACTGGCGACCGTGAAAGAGGAGGTATGGCGGCGGCGTTGTTAGATGCCGTAGCGTCGGATTGGTACTCTTTGTTGTGATTGACCGCCGCGATATCTATTTCGCCATGATAGACGCACTACACCCCGGCAAGGATGCCATCGAAAGATAAGAGATTTATTAGAGTCTGCCTGCATGGGGCTAATATGGAGTTTGAGAAAATATTGTGGAAATCCATGCGCCACCAGACGCCATATCAACCGAAGCAACCGCATGTCCTGACAATTATCGGACCCTTGCCAGAGCCACACCGCACGCCTCTGTGCGCGACATTTGCTATAATGCGAACGATACGCATTGTCTCAGCAGCAAGAAGAGGTCCTCGATGACCACGCAACCGCACCGGCGCGCTGTGCTCTTTGTTACGTGCATTGTTGATCAGATCTATCCCAACATCGGGTTTGCCGCAGCAGAACTGCTCGAACGCCAGGGAGTCGAGGTGGTTGTGCCACGAGGACTGACGTGCTGCGGTCAGATGGCGTTCAATGCCGGGTTCCGCGATGACGCTTACGCGGTTGCGGGACGGACCATCGAAATCCTGCGCAACCAGGGGGATGTAGTGCTGCCATCGGGTTCGTGCGGCGCGATGATCCGCCATCTGTACCACGAGCTGTTCCACGGCACACGCCACGAAGCGGCAGCGAAAGAACTGGCGAAGCGCACGTATGAACTGAGCGAATACCTGGTCGACGTGCTCGGCGTCACCGACGTCGGTGCGCGATATAATGGCGTTATCGCCCTGCACGACTCGTGCCACGGCATGCGGTATATGGGGCTGGGTCGGCAGGCGCGCACACTCCTCGAACACGTCGCCGGCGCGCATCTTGTGTCATTGCCGGGCAGCGACGAGTGCTGCGGCTTCGGCGGTCTGTTTGCAATCAAGCAGCATCAGATCTCTGAAGCAATGCTTCATCGCAAACTGACGCGTATCGCCGAGTGCGGCTGCGATCTGGTCGTCACTGGCGACGCCAGTTGCATGACGCAGATTGCAGGCGGGCTCAGTCGGTCAAAATCGCGGGTGCGGGCATGCCATCTCGCTGAGGTGTTGGCGAATAGGGTGGGGGTTAGGGGTTAGGGGTTAGGGGTTAAGGGTTAGGGGTTAAGGGTTCGGGCTTAGAGATGGGAAGGACGTGCGGCTATGGCAACACATACGGTTGCATTTGTTGAGCGAGTGGATGGGGCGTTGCACGATCCATCGCTGCAAACGGCGCTCGAGCGGGCGACGACGCGCTTTATTGGCAATCGCGCGAAGGCGGTCGCCGACGTTGATAACTTTGAGGCGCTGCGCAATCAGGCGCGCGCCATTCGCGCCGGGGCGCTGGCGCGCCTCGATGAATTGCTGGCGCGCCTCGCCGATAATGTCGAACGCTACGGCGGGCACGTCTGCTGGGCGGAGGATGGCGCAGCGGCGCGCCAGTATATCCTCGATCTGGCGCGGCAACGCGGCGTGCGCACCATCGTCAAGTCAAAGTCGATGGCGTCGGAAGAGATCCATCTCAACGAGGCGCTCGAACATGCCGGGCTGGAAGTCATTGAAACCGATCTCGGCGAGTATATCATTCAACTGGCTGGCGAAACGCCATCGCACATCATTGCGCCCGCCATCCACAAGACCCGCGAGCAGGTGCGCGACCTGTTCGTCAAGCACCTGGGCATGGAACCAACGGACGATATTCCGACGATGACCCGCACGGCGCGCACGGCGCTGCGGCAGCGCTTCCTCCAGGCGGATATGGGGATTAGCGGGGTGAATTTCGGTGTGGCGAACGAGGGCGCGATTGTGATTGTCGAGAATGAAGGGAATGCCCGCCTGACGACTACGGCGCCGCGCATTCACGTCGCCATCATGGGCGTCGAGCGCATCTGCGAGAGCCTCGACGACCTCGGCGTGCTGTTGCAGGTGCTGGCGCGCTCGGCAACCGGTCAGCGCCTCTCGGTCTACACCTCGATCATCAGTGGTCCCCGTCGTCCCCACGAGCCGGATGGACCAGAAGAGTTTCACCTGGTGCTGCTTGACAATCGCCGCTCGGAAATCATCGGCGGGAAATATGCCGAGGCGCTGATGTGCATTCGCTGTGGCGCCTGCCTGAATGCCTGCCCGGTCTATCAGTCGATCGGCGGACATGCGTATGGCGGGGTCTACTCTGGTCCGATCGGCGCCATTTTGACGCCATTGCTGCAACCGGATCTCCCGGATGCGCACAAACTGCCGCATGCTTCGAGCCTGTGCGGCGCGTGCGAATGGGCATGCCCGGTCAAGATCGCCATCCCCGATCTGCTGTTGCGACTGCGCGCCGACGCAGTGAACAGTGGCAGGTATGAAGCATACGAACCAATGGCAATGTTCGGTTGGCGCCAGGTGATGACCAATCCCACGTTCTACCGATGGGGAGGTAAACTCGCATCACTGGGCACGCATCTGCTGGCGCGGAATGGACAGGTGCGCTGGCTGCCGCCGCCGCTCGATGGCTGGACAAAGCAGCGCGATTTTCCGCCGTTTGCGCCCAAGACGTTTACCGAACTATGGGAAGAGCGGAAGAAACAGGAGTGAGGTTTGGAACGCTATATCTGCATTCATGGTCATTTCTACCAACCGCCGCGAGAAAATCCGTGGCTCGAAACCATCGCACCGCAGCACTCAGCCCATCCCTACCACGACTGGAATGAGCGCATCGCCGCCGAATGCTACACGCCCAATACAGCGTCCCGCATTCTGGACGGCGATGGACGCATTATTCACATCGTCAACAACTACGCGCGCATCAGTTTCAACTTCGGTCCCACCCTGCTCGCCTGGCTCGAACGGCACGTTCCGGCAACGTACCACGCCATTATCGAAGCCGATCGGCAGAGCCGTATGATCTTCTCGGGACATGGATCGGCAATCGCCCAGGCGTACAACCATGTGATCATGCCGCTTGCCAACAAACGCGACAAGCGCACGCAGGTCATCTGGGGCATCCGCGATTTCGAGCGGCGCTTCGGGCGCATGCCGGAGGGCATGTGGCTGCCGGAAACCGCCGTGGACACCGAAACGCTGGAAACACTGGCGGAGTGCGGCATTCACTTTACTATCCTGTCGCCCTATCAGGCACGCGCCGTGCGCAAGATCGGCGCGACATCCTGGCAGGACGTTAGCGGCGGCAAGATTGACCCGACCATGCCCTATCTGCAACGGTTGCCGTCGGGACGCTCCATTGCCATCTTCTTCTACGACGGTCCGATTTCGCGCGCAGTCGCATTCGAGGGTTTGCTCTACAACGGCGGCAACTTCGCTCATCGTCTGCTCGGCGGATTCAATGGACGACCGGGACCGCAACTGGTGCATATCGCCACCGACGGCGAAACCTATGGACACCATCATCCCCGCGGCGATATGGCGCTTGCTTATGCGCTTCACTACCTGGAGCGCGAGCGACTGGCGCGCCTGACGAACTATTCTGAGTTCCTCGCCATCCACCCGCCAACACACGAGGTGCAGATCGCGGAACGCACCTCGTGGAGCTGCTTCCATGGCATCGAGCGCTGGCGCAGTGACTGCGGGTGCAGCAACGGTGGACGCGAGGGTTGGAAACAGACATGGCGCGCGCCTTTGCGCGCTGCACTCGACTGGTTGCGCGATAAACTGGCAGCGCGGTTCGAGACCGCAGCCGAGCGCCTGTTACTCGACCCATGGGCTGCGCGGGACGACTATATCCGGGTGGTGCTCGACCGGTCGCCTGAGTCGATCAACACGTTCCTCGCTGAACACGCCACGCGCGAGTTGAGCGCCGAAGAGCAGGTCGAAGTGTTGCACCTGCTCGAAATCCAGCGCCAGGCGATGCTGATGTACACCAGTTGCGGCTGGTTCTTCGCTGAGATTTCGGGGCTGGAAACCGTTCAGGTGTTGCAGTACGCAGCACGCGCCATTCAACTGGCGCGCACGCTCGACGGCGACGATCTGGAACCGGAGTTTCTGCGGCGGCTGGCGGAAGCGCCGAGCAATCTCCCGCAGTTCGTCAACGGGCGCGGCGTCTATGAGCAACTGGTTCTGCCGCACGTCGTCGATCTGCGCCAGGTCGCGGCGCACTATGCCGCCACGTCGCTCTTCAACGTGCAGAACGAACCTGGCAAAGTCTACTGTTACACCGTGGAGCAGCGACGCCATCGGGTGATGGAAGCGGGTCACGCGAAGCTGGCATTGGGCGTGGCGCGGGTGACCTCAACTATTACGCTCGAGTCGGCGGAACTGCGCTACGGCGTCCTGCACCTTGGCGACCAGAACCTGATTGGCGGGGTGCGCACCGAGGATGGCGCCGCAAGCTATGCCGATCTGCTCCACACCATTTCACCCGCCTTCGAGCGCGCTGATCTCGCGGGGGTCGTTCAGGCGCTGACCAATCACTTCGGGCGCCTCGATTACTCGCTCAAGTCGGTGTTTTACGATGAGCAGCGCGCGATTGTCCAGGCGATCCTGATGCCTGCTCTCGAGGAGACGGCTGCTGCCTATCAGCGTCTCTACGATCGGCACACGCCGCTCATTTCGTTCCTGACCAACCAGGGCATTCCGTTGCCGCCAGAAGTCGCCAGGGCTGCGGAGTACGCCATGAGCATGGCGGTCTACCGCGCACTGACAGCAGATCCGCCGGACTTCGACCGGGCGCGATCGTTGATCGACTCGGCGCGCCGGGCAGGGGTGTCGCTGGCGCGCGAGCCGTTGATCGGCGAACTGCGCCGCTCGGTCGAACAGGTCACTGCACGACTCCTGACTGATCCTGAATCCTCGGCGCTCCTCGACCGCCTGCTGAGCCTGGCGCGGCTGGTACGTGCGCTGCCGTTTGAGATCGATCTGTGGCGCGCGCAGAACGACATCTTCGCCATTCGCGCAACGCACCACGCGGCGCTGGCAGCGCGCGCGATCACCGGCGATCAGCGCGCGCGCCTCTGGACGGAACGCTTCGCTGCGGCTGCGACGCTGCTCGGCGTCAGCATGGGCGGGCACGGCAGGTAAGACATACGCGAGCGTGCTACAATACCCGCAGACATTCGTGAAAGGCAGGCGTCTATGACCGTATCAGACCTCCTCGATACTCTCCCTGTCGTCACCGTCGCCACTCCAATCGGCGGACCGCCACAGGGGCGCTGGACGTATGCCGACTATGCGGCGCTGCCGGAGGACGGGAACCGCTACGAGGTCATTGCAGGAGTGCTCTACATGACACCAGCGCCAGAAACAGGACATCAGATAACCAGTAATCTCATTGCGACATTTCTAACGATCCACATCCAGCTTACCGGTCTTGGCAAGGTTCTGACTGCGCCAACCGATGTCGAACTGGCGCCCGATACCGTCGTGCAGCCCGATATTGTCGTCATCCTGAACGCCAATCTTGGCATCATCACCCGCAGCCGCATCATTGGCGCGCCTGACCTGGTTGTCGAAATCCTGTCCCCCGGCACAGCAGGGTATGACCGACGCGAGAAGCAGGATGCATACGCGCGAGCGGGCGTGCGTGAGTATTGGGTTGTCGATCCGGCAGCGCAGACGGTGGAGGTTCTCGTTCTGGAACATGGCGCCTATCGTTCACGCGGCGCCTTTCGCGGAAAGGCGCGTCTGCCGTCGCAGGCGGCACCGCTGCCGGTTCCGGTCGAGCGATTCTTTCAGGAGTGATGCATATGAACACAGCAATGCACAGGCGACATCGCGGTTGTTGGAGAGGTTTGCTGTCAATGTCCACGAAGTGTTTATCATATAGAAACAGGCTGCTCCATCAGGAGCAGCCCACACGATTGCGTCTTCGCTTCTGTGCGTCAGACGTTCCGAGAAACCATCTCTAGTGTGCGAGCGCGATCTTCAGCACCTCATCCATTGACGAGACCGGGATCAACTGCAACTCCTCACGCACCTTCTTCGGCAGTTCAGCAATGTCTTTTGCATTGTCCTTCGGCAGAATGAAGGTACGAATGCCTGCGCGATGCGCT
>JANWXL010000368.1 GCA_025055265.1 Roseiflexus sp. | reverse complement strand
ACCGCGTCATACGCACTATCTTGCGGGAGAGCGTCCTGATGCGGAATGTGGTAGCGAGACTTCGGCGAACACGCCTTTCTGAAACATCGCTTTTTCCGCATCAGGAAGCCATCGTCGGACTTGTGGGTAATGCATAGAGCGTCGCTGGAGAGGGGAGTTGAGCCATTCTGATGCCCAAAAACAGGCATTTCAACACGAGGGTTTGCCAGAAAAATCTACACCTGAAAGCTGGGTGGGCGCGCACGAGAGGCGCCCCTACGTTCCACCTTCCCATGTGCAACCGGCAACGTTTCTGTCGGCGTTGCGGTGCAACGCCGCTACCTTCAACCTTCCCACCTGCAACCTTCAACATGAATCGCTCCCATCTGCGCACATACGCCCAAAATGGTGTATCATGATAATGTTATGACACACGCGCTCCATCAAGTCTCCGCGTCCGCAGACTGTTGCGTGCCAGATCAACTGCACACCTATATCGATCTGATCGAGGCGATCGGGCAGCCGCTGGTAATCATCGATCGCTTCGGCGTGATCGCGTACTGGAACAGCGCGGCGGAAGCCGCCTTCGGCTGGCGCCACGAAGAAATGGTCGGCAGGTCGATAGTGCTCCTGTCGGATCGTCCCGGCTGGCGGCGCAGGGTGTCGCGCGCGCTGGATGCGGTTGTGCGGGAGGGCCAGTGGAGTGGCGAACTGATTGCCGAGCGCCGCGATGGAACCGAGGCGGCGATGCTGGTCAATGCACGTCTCTGGCGCATCGACCCTGAGGGTGTTGAGTTCATCATCGGTATTGCAACGGATATCAGTCAGCAAAAGCGTATCGAAGCGCGGCTGCGTCGTCGTGTGGCAGTTCAGCGGCAGCAAACCATCGATCTTCAGCAGCGCCTGAAGCAGCAACTGACCGATGTGCGTCTGGCGAACCACATGCTCAGCAAGGAAATCGCCGAGCGCATCAGCGCCGAGCAGAAACTGCGGTTCCACGCAACGCTGCTCTCCGCCGTCAGTCAGGCTGTTATCGCAACGAACCTCGCGCGTGAAATCATCTATTGGAGCCGATCAGCCGAGCGTATCTTCGGCTGGAGCGAAGCTGAAATGATCGGTCGCCAGGTTTACGATCTGGTGGCGGAACCAAGGGATGACAGGCAGATTGCAGATATGCGCGCAACTGTGGCTGCCGGTCGCACGTGGGAGGGCGAGTTCGTCCTGGTACGGCGTGACGGAACGACCTTCCCGGCGTTTGTCACAGTTGCGGCAATCTATGATGAGCGCCAGCAACGGAGCGGTGCAATCGGCATTATCAGTGATATGACTGAGCGTAAACGCGACCGCCAGGCGCTGGCGGACGCCAATGCGCGCCTTCAGGAAGTGAATGCTGATCTGCGCCTGAGCCGCGATCTGTTACATACGATTGTCGATAATCTCGATGACGCGCTGGCATTGATCGATGGCAACGGCGTCATCCAGGCGACCAACCGCCAGTTTGCCCGCCTTTTCGATACGCCGCCAGACGCGCTTCCCAACAAACCGTGCAGCGAGGTCTGCCCGGCGATTGCGCCAATCGTATCACGCACCCTTTCCAGCGGTCTCAAATCTTCGGGACGGGTGCAGATGCACCGCGCATCGGGCGAAACAGCGATTCTCGACGTCTACAGCATTCCGCTCAGCGATGCCGACGAAGCGCAACGGGTGGTGCTGCGCCTGGTGGATGTCACCGAACGCCTGCAACTGGAGGCGATCGTGCGCCAGAATGAGCGACTGGCGATGAGCAGTCGCCTGGCGGCGATTGTAGCGCACGAGATCAACACACCGTTGCAGTCGATCCAGAATTATCTCTACCTGTTGCGTTCGCACGGGTCTGAACAGTCGGCGGAGTTTCTCGATCTGGTCAGCGACGAGATATGTCGGGTGTCGGGGTTGTTGCGTCGTTTGTTAGATCTCCATCGTCCTGGTGATGGTTCAATTGAGCTGATCGACTGCAATATGGTGATTGAGCGCGTGCTGTTGTTGCTCGACAGCACTCTGTCGGGCAACGGCATCCACGTGGAACGCTCCCTGACAACGCCGCTGCCAAAGGTGTCGGGACAGCGCGATGCGCTGACGCAGGTAGTGCTCAACCTGTTGATGAACGCCGTTGACGCCATGCCGTATGGCGGAGTTCTCCGCATCACAACCTGCAGTGCAACCGAGATTATCGACCGATCGCCAGTCCTTTGCGTGCAGATTATCGTCGAAGATACAGGACCAGGGATCACGCCCGATCTACAAGAACGAATTTTTGACCCGTTCTTTACCACAAAGCCGCACGGATCAGGCCTGGGTCTGGCCGTCAGCCGGCAGATTGTCGAGCAGTATGGCGGAAGGTTGCGTGTACAGAGCATTCCCGGCAGCGGCGCAGCCTTCATCGTCACGCTTCCGGTGACGGACGAAACAAAGTGACTCGGGTTTGTGGTTGATCGCAGATAAGACGTGAACACATGATTGAAGGTATCCGAAAGAGAAGGTCATGGCTCGCGGGCACGGTCGCATTCTCCTCGTCGAAGACGACCATGCGGCGCTAATGTCACTGCGCCGCATCCTGGAAAGCGCTGGTTATCACGTCACCACAGTCGCCGATGGTGAAACCGCATGTCAGCACCTGGAGGAGATTGGCGGCGGCGTATACGATGTCGTACTCACTGATCTGCGAATGAACGATGTCAACGGTCTGGATGTGCTGCGTACTGCGCGGCGATTGCCAGATCCGCCGGAAGTCGTTCTCCTGACCGGCTACGGCACGCTTGGCACCGCTATCGAAGCGTTGCGCGCTGGCGTCTACGATTATTTGCTCAAACCGTGCAAACCGGACGAGCTCCTGCGCTCTATCGCAGGCGCCATGCAACGTCGTTACGACTTTGCGCGGCACCGTGCAGTTCTGCGCGAGCACGCACACGACGCCGAACCAGAAGACAAACACTTCATTATGGAGCAGGTGCGCTACCTGCGAGTGGGTGAACTCCTGATTGATCGCTTCCATCGGCGTGTGATCTTCCGCAACAGGGTCATCCAGGTCACGCCGACCGAGTACGAATTGCTGTGTTGCCTGGCGGAAGGATACGGTCAGGTGCTGCCATTTCGTGAAATCGCGCGGCGCGTCTATCTCGACTCGCACGCCATTTCCGATGACGAAGCCCAACAACTCCTCAAAACCCATATTCACAATCTGCGGCATAAAATTGATCCGGCATACATTGTTAATGTTCGGGGGGTGGGATATCGACTGATTGATCCTCGAACATTGCGTCATCATCTGGAACAGTGAGCGCATTGCACCCTGCGATATCGTGTTATACTGTTTCGCAGAAGAAATGAAACGCGACAATCAGTTAAGCGGAGACTCTCGGGGACAATGCTTATCACTTGTCACTCATCACTCGTCACTGTCATGAGAGGTATCTGTGCCCCGTGTGATGCGCTCTGATGACTGGGACCGCCTGTTTGCGCCAAATGCCCCGAAGCGTGGCGGTCCGCTGCGTGCGTTGATCAACCTCGTTTTGTTTGCTCTTCTGCTCGGCGTGCTGGCTATGGGCGTGGCCTGGCTCGTTAGCCAGCGCCAGCAGCAGGCAGAACGTCTCGCCGCAACCGCCACCGCGTATGTTGGGACGGTCGTGCCGCAACTGACCAGCGTCGCTGGCGCCACGCAAACCGTTGAAGCGCAGGGAACGGCGACACGTATCGCGCTGCGCACCGCAACGGCGCAGGCTGCAGCCAACCCAACCAGCACGCCTGAGCCAGGCATCGGAAGAGGCGAAGTCGTCCGAGGCGGCAACCTGCGTCGGGAACCGCTCATCACACAGGAAAACGTCGTTGGTCTCATCTATCCAGGCGATCGGATCACATTCCTGGAACGCCGCACAGTCGGCGGACAGGTATGGTTTCGGATTCGAGTCGATCAACCGGCGCCTGAACGGTCGGGAGAAGGGGTTCCCGCTGGCACAGAGGGATGGGCATCGGCGCTGCTGCTCTCGACGCCGCCCTGATGGACATCTTCTCTCATGGCATCGCAGCACGACATCCTGACAGGAGATCAACGGTGACATCTGCTATTACGCTCGGTTGTGTTCTGAACGACGCCCGTTTCACCTTCTGGTCGATCCTGCGTCACGGCGCGCGAGCGCGCGCTGCAGAGCACGGCGTCAAGATCATCGATCAGGACGCACAAACCGTTGAAACACAGGTCGAGATGGTCGCCGATCTGTTGCGGCAACGTGTGCACGCACTGATCCTCGGACCGGTGCACGAGACGCGCGCGTTCGCCCAGCATCTGGAACTGGCGCGGCTGGCGCGCGTGCCGGTCATCGAAGTCGATGGCGGCATTCTCGAGGGATATGTCAGCGCCACGGTTCGATCCGACGAACGCCAGGGATTGATGCGGATCGCAGAGTTGCTCACGGCGCGCCTGGGCGATCAGTTTCGCATCGCCCTGATCGCCGGTCCGCGCAATCATCGCGCTGAGATCCTAACAGAGGCATTGCGCCGCTGGCCCCGCGTCCAGATCGTTGCACAGGCGGTTGGCGACTGGACGCGCGAAAGCGGCAGGCGTCTGACGGAGGAATGGTTGAGATCCGGCCAACCAATCGATGCTATCTTCGCCGCCAATGACCCGATGGCGCTTGGTGCAGCCGATGCGCTCGAGACGCTGCACCCGGCGCAAACGGTGGTTGTGACTGGTTTTGATGGACTGCCGGAGGCGTTGCGCGCGATTTACAGCAACCGTATGCTGGCGACTGTCAATCAGGACCCGCTGTGCATTGGTCGTCAGGCAGTCGACGCGGCGCTCCAGGCGTTGCGCGGCGCCCCAGTCGAACGGCAGATACTCACGCCCGGCGAATTGATCACCCGCGACAATGTGACTGAATCGGCGCTGCGCGCGCTCGATCTGCTTCCCGGCATAATGCGCGATCTGATCGAGAGCAATGCTGAGCGACAGAAGTTGCAGGAAGAGATTATTGCCGCCCAGCGCTCAACTATCCGAGAATTATCTACGCCGATCATCCCGATTGACGAGCGCACGCTGATCGTGCCGCTGATCGGCGCCATCGACAGCGCCCGCGCCACGCAGATGACGCAGGCTGTTCTCGAAGCGATTGGAGAGCGGCATGCCGACGATGTCATCATCGACATCACCGGCATTGCCGCGATCGATACCGGCGTGGCCAATCATCTTGTACAAACAGCGCAGGCTGCCAGCCTGCTTGGCGCTCATGTGACCCTGGCAGGAATGTCGCCGGAAGTAGCACAGACAATTGTGCAATTGGGGGTCAGACTTGGTCAATTGACAGCGTGCAGCAACCTCCAGGCTGCGCTGGAACTGGCGCGTCGCCGTCGTCGTCGCTAACAGCGTTGGATTGCCGGGCGGCGATGGGAGTATGCCTGGTGGAGACGTTGCAATGCAACGTCTCCACCAGGATGCCGCACACGGACCATAGAACGTCCAGAGAAGAGGTTCTACCTACCCGCCGCTGCTCACATCGCGCGCCATCTGCGCGCGCCGCGCTTCTTGCTGGCGCTCCAGGTACGACAGCACCGCGTAGGCTTCAGAAATATCCTCGATGCTGACCAGCCCCAGATAGATTTCTCCTTCGTACACCGCCACGACTCGCGTCCCCTGCGCGCTCATCACCTGCCGCACCTCATCGAGGGTGGCGCTCGATGGTACGCGCACAAACTCGCGCTGCATAATGCCGGTGACATACAGATCGCGCGTGTCGCTTGCCAGCGCGCGCAGTACATCTTCGCGCGTCACGATGCCAATCAGACGGTTGTTCTGCATCACGGCAAAATCGGGCTGGTAGCTGGTCAGAATATAATCGACCACCTTGCTCACGCGGTCGCCAATGTCGAGCGTGAGCGCGTGACGGTTGTACGCATCGCCAACGCGCATGGTTTCGAGCATGGTGCGCGCCTGCCCCTCGGCATTCTCCTGCCCCGCGCCAAGAAAGATGAACACCGCAACCAGCGCCAGCAGGAAATTACCGCTGACAATGCCCAGAATGCCAAGCACGACGGCAATTCCCTGCCCAAGGAACGTGGCAATGCGCGTGGCGCGGCGGAAGCCGATGATCATCGCCAGCACCGAGCGCAGAATGCGTCCCCCGTCAAGTGGAAACGCCGGAATCATGTTGAAGAGCACCAGCATGACATTGGCCTGCAACAGCCACAATGTCAACCCCTGGATTGACGGCGCCGGAAACGCTCCACGTCCAATTTCCAGCGTGTTGAGATCAAAGATGCCGAACGCAAGCGCCGTTCCGGCCACCAGCAGCAGTACGGCGGCGATGATGACATTCACCAGCGGTCCAGCAGCGGCGATGACCAGTTCATGCCATGCCTTCGATGGGTTTCGCCCCAGCAATGCCAGCCCGCCAAGCGGCAGCAGAATGATCTCGCGCACCGGTATGCCGAAGGCGCGCGCCGCAATCCCGTGCCCCAATTCATGCAGCGTGACGCAGAGAAATAGCAGCAAAATCAACAATGCGCCAAACGCCGCGCCAACCGCTCCATATGATGCTCCGCCAGCAATCGCACCAAGAATAACGATCAAAAAGAATGTCAGATGAATCTTAATATCGATACCGGCGACCTGTGCAATTCGAAATGACCATCCCATCGTTGTTCTCCCGAAAGATCAATCCCTCGCCATCCCCTGCACAATTTCACCAAACCCCGCGTCACTTCCCACTACCGCTACGTCATGATACCAGATTCGGATTGATGACATACGACCACCAGTTGTTGCTGACACCGAACGTCTCGCCGCTGACCCGCGGCAGATGGCTGAGCCACCACAGATGGTGGAGACGCATATCGCCGCCGCCCCATTCCCGGCAATCGACCCAACGCGGGCGCCCTGGCATGTCAGGAAACGTCAGCCAGTCATCACAATAGCTGATAACCGGTCGCGGGTTGCCCCAGTCATAGTCGTGCTCAGAGTTCGGGGCAAAATGCACATTGCCGCAGTGCGCCTGTCCGGGATGCGTCTTGTCGTAGCGCGTGAACACGTTCCACAGGTTCTGTGACGGCGGATGCGCAGCAAACACGCGGCTCATGATCGACTCGACGCGATGACCGAAGTTCTCCAGCATGCAATCGACGTCCCGCTCATAGTTGAACGCCATGATGACAAACCGTCCTGAGCAATGGTCGGTATTCGGGACTGGCGGCGAGTTGCACCAGAATGCACCGCGCCCGACCATCGTCGACTCGTAGTCGCCAGCATATGGAAACGAAAAGAACCAGACCTCATCTATCTCGCCGCGCTCGTAGCGTCCGATCAGATCGAACGCCGCCACCTGCGCCTCATAGTCGATCCGGTCAGGCTCGTACATCCGCCGCGATCGCCAGGCCGCAACATAGGTTTCTCCCGTGTATCGAAAGCCGTCGATTTTGCGCGGGAACCAATCCGCATCGATGCGCTCAACAATGCGGTAACGCACATACCCGCCGCTTGCCTGTTCCAGATCGGCAATGTATCGACGCGCCAGACGATCCGGGTCATTCCAGCCGAAGATCTCGGTCAGACGGCGCCCGCCCTCGGATGCCACTGGCGGGTTATGCACGATCATAAGGACACGGGGAAAGACTGGTTCGACCGGTAATACTGACGTATGCGCCGGCAGCGGGATGGATGAGGAGCGACCGGGTGAGCTTATACTATTCCAGAGACGGCGCAGCACATCGATCATTGCACGTAATCATCGTCCCCGGCGATCACGATCTGTGAACGGACTCCCAGTGCGGCAAGTTGTTGCAGGCAGATAACGATATATTTGGCGGCGATGCGACGCTCTTCCTCCGTAGTGTCGAGCATGGGATCGTAGCCGGGCAGTTGCGACTTCACGAAGAGACCGTCGAGGATTTCCTGTTCGTCGGGAGTCAATGCATCCATGACCGGTTGCCTCCTCTGCTGTCGCAAGCATACCCTGACAACGCCCTGGCGGACGCCGGGATCAGACGCCGCTTACGGATCGCCAGATACTATGACCTGTCGGTACGCTACTAATAGTACCACAGTTTTCAGAGAACATCAGACCAGCGCCATCTCCGGCGTCATTCGACCGACAGGCGAAACACGGTTGTCTGGCGATATGTCTCGCCAGGATTGAGGATTGTCGAAGGAAACTGCGGATGGTTCGGCGAATCAGGAAAGTGTTGCGTTTCCAGACAGAGCGCAGCGTGCCTGGCTAAGACATGCCCATTACGCGCAGTCAACGTTCCATCGAGAGAGTTGCCGGTATACAGGTGAATGCCGGGTTGTGTGGTCAGAACATCCAGAATACGACCGCTGACCGGATCGACGAGGCGCGCTGCGTGGCGCAACTCGCCAGCGGCGCCATCAATAACCCACGTGTGATCATATCCCCCAAGACCGTTGCGAAGCTGTTCATCATCAGCATGGATGCGCGCGCCAATAGGGGTCGGCATAGTAAAATCCATGACCGTGCCGCGCACCGCGCGAACTTCGCCGGTCGGAATCAGCGATGCGTCAACAGGTAAAAAATGACTGGCAAACAACTGTAACTCGTGGTGCAGAATATTTCCTGCACCGCTCAGATTGAAATAGGCGTGGTTCGTCAGATTGACCACGGTTGTGCGATCAGTCGTAGCGTGATAATCGATGCGCAGCGCCCCCTCAGCGGTCAGCGCGTACGTTACGGCAACGCTCAGATTGCCCGGATACCCCTCTTCACCATCGCGGCTGAAGTACGTCAGTTCCAGCGCCGGTTCATCGGCATCGGCAATGGGGCGCGCCTGCCAGATGACCTTATCGAAGCCGGTGACGCCACCGTGGAGGTGATGCGCGCCATGGTTGCGCGCCAGGTGATAGGTCACCCCGCCAAGTGAGAAGATGCCATTGGCGATCCGGTTGGCAAAACGCCCGATCAGGCTGCCGATGTATGCCGGGTTGTTCAGGTAAGGGGATAAGGTATCAAAACCGACGACAACATCCCCTGACTGCCCGTGTTGATCGGGGGCGCGCAGCGATATGAGCGTGCCGCCGTAGGTGATGATCTGCGCCTCAATGCCACATGCGCCGCGCAATATGAAACGCTCAACGGTCTGCCCGTTGATAGCGCCGAATGATTCACCAATCACGCTCATCAGTATGCTCCACACAATTGCCGGGCAACCATTGATGGACACATCAGCCGAGCCAGCGCCATTCCGCATCGAGATCTGCGAGCAGTGCGCGCACTGCCGCCTCGAGTTGCGCATCACGTCCGTAGCGCCACTCCCCCAACCGCAATGGCACATCGATGTCTACCGGTCGCCCGCGCCCTTCCAGGTCTTCACCTTCAGGCGTCATAACACGGAGCTGGGGCAATCGGAGCGATGACCCGTCGATCAGGCGCCGGGTGAAAGCGCCGATAACGGCGCCAGCCGTCGGTTTCCCGACAACCTTGCCTAACCTCTGGCGACGGTACGATTCGCTGAAGGTTTCCGCATTGGAACTCGAGGCTTCGTTCGTCACAAGGACGGTCGGCTTGTTCAACACGCGATTGCCGAAAATATGCGATGAGTCGGCGACGGAGCGATTGCGGAATGCGCTGAACAGGATGCTGCGACGCATCAGCACATCCAGAATAAAGGTCGCCGTATGCCCGCCCGAATTGAAGCGGATGTCGACAACCAGCCCTTCTTTGTTGTGCATCTCGACATCGAGATCGGCAAGAAACTGCTGGTAGGCGTCGTAACTCATTTTGCGGATATGGACGTATCCAACACGGCCATCACTTGCCCGATGAACGATCTGTTCATTCTCGAGGACCCACGCCCGATAGCGCAGCCAGTCATACTGCTCCGCCGTGACAGGGCGCACCTCGACATCGCGTTGCTCGCCAGCAGGAGTAGCCACTCGTAGAATAACACGCCGTCCTGCCGTGCGTTGCAGTAACGCATCGAGTGATGTGTCCGGCGTCAGAGGGACGCCGTTCACCGCCAGCAACACATCGCCGGGCTGAATGGCGCCATTGTGCGCGACTGCCGCCGGACCATCGGGGATGACGCTGGCAACACGGAACCGACCGCTGCGCAGATATTCGACCGAATCGAGTGAGATGCCCAGATAGCCATCCTGACCGCCATTCCCGTCGCTTCTGAACAAGCCGACGTGCGAAGAGCGCAATTCGCCGACCATCAGGTTGATCAGCAGGTGTACCTCATAAGAGGTCTGCGCTCCCTGAATCAGCGGTGCATACCGCTCGTGCGTCGCCTCCCAATCAATGCCGCGAAAGCGCTCATCATAGAAGCAATCGCGCAGCAAACGCCAGCATTCTTCGAATATCTGCCGCTTTTCCTGAGCAAAATCGACGACCACCTCCGCCGATATGGACAGCGTTGTTTGTTCCCCTTTTGGAAACTTCCGTACCGCAATGGTTCCGCCATCGAGGAAATAGAGATACTTGCCGTCTGATGTGAACCAGGCGTGCGACTTCGCGCCCGACGTGCTGGTCAGCTGACGTGGTCCCTGATCGACACGCGACTCATCAAGCGGCAGCGTCCAGAGATTCTGCCGCCCCGCAATCGTCGCACTGCACACCAGATCGCGCCCATCGGGGCTGATGCATAACGCGATGGCATCCATCTGCGGCGGCGTCAACAGGCGCAATCGGCGCTCGATGCCATCGAAGACGATGGCAACCTCAGGCGACGACGCGCGTCTGGACGGTCTGGATGGCGCATTGTGCTGAACAGGCGTATGGTCAGCCGCATCATCCGGTTCGATAACAGGAACGTCCACCGGCCGGGGTTCGCGATCAGTGTCGGCGTGATGCGTATGAGTCGGACCTGGTGCAAGCGGGCGCCCGGCAGTTGATGCGCCACGATGATCTCCTTTGTACGCCTCGAACAGCCGCTCAAACTCCGCCTCACGGAATACCGGCGGTTGCGGTTGCAAATCAATGCGCGCGATCTGCGACTCCGCACGATACTGACCCGTTGTAAAGATAATAAAACGTCCATCGGGCGACCAGAGCGGTCCCGCCGCCTGCAAATTACTCAGGAACGAAATTTGATGCGCGTGCTCTTCCTCAATGTGTTGCACGTACAGGTTGCTGAAAAAGCGTTCGTCCTGCGCACAGAACGCCAGCCAGCGACTATCGGGCGACCAGGCGAACGACGCGCCGAATACAAACTGCGCCCGAACGAACGGGCGGTCTGCGCCACTGGCAACATCAATCAAGCGGATCTCGTCGTCGCCGCTGGCATACGCGATCCAGCGTCCATCAGGCGAAAAGCAAGGCGCGCTTTTGCGCTTTTTCCCATAAGTCAGACGGGTTTCGCTGCGCGTGGAAAAATCGTAGCGGTATACCTCTTCGTCGCCATGGCGGTCAGAGACATAGACCAGACAGCGACTGTCGGGCGACCAGGCGATGTCGCTATCGCGGAATGCCGTTTGCGACACGCGATACGCCGGTCCCTGGCGCTGATCACGGTCAGTTTCCTTGTCGGCGAAGTCCGCGAAGATTTTGCCGCGCACCGTAAATGCAATCTTCTTCCCATCAGGCGACAGCGCCAGCTCGCCCGCATCACGTGTGTAGGTCTGCACCCGAACCGGCGTCACTTTTGTATCCTGGCGCACCTGAATCGGGACGCGCGAGGCGGCGCCGGATGCAAGATCGAGAGTCCAGATCCCAAAATCGCGCTCAAACGCGATCGTCCTGCCATCGGCGCTGATCGAGGGCCAGAGCAGACGTCCATCTGTGAATGCGGTAATGCGTTCAGCGGTTCCGCCTTCGCGCGGCACGACCCACAGATTTTCGCAACCGTCACGATCAGAAACGAAGTAAATCGCCTGACTATCGGGCGACCACATCGGGCAATAGTTCAATCCCGGCGCATCGCTCAACCGGTAGAAATCATTGGCATCGGGCGCATTCGATACCAGCCAGAGTTCGGCGCCGCCGTATGGATTTGGTCCCTGTCGCCACCAGAAGTCGCGCATCAGGCTGAATGCCAGCCAGCGACCGCAGGGAGAAACGGCGACTGTGCCGAGTCGCTCATACGGTTGTGCAATCCAGAGAGTCGGCGTGCCGCCTGATGCGACAATGCGATAAATTGCCGCTCCCTGACGCTCACGCTGGGAGGTGAAGTAGATGGCAGCGCCATCAGGCGACCAGCATTCGACAGCGCTCTGCACCTCGTGGTGCGTGAGCCGTCTCACCTTGCCGTCGTTGAGCGGCAGAACATACACGTCGCCCTGCCCGGTGCGCGATGAGGTGTAAGCAATTGCCGACCCATCAGGCGACCAGCGCGGCAGCATATGGTTGGCGGGATGAGCGGTCAATCGTTCGGCGTGCCCGCCGCTGACAGCGACAAGCCAGATATCACCGGCATACACAAATGCAATACGACTACCAGCAGGGTCAATCGAGGGCGCGCGAAAGTAGGGACGGGTAGCAAGCTGATCGTCGGTCACGGGCGATCCCTTTTTTGTTACAGCGCGTCGTACAAATGCCATTATAGATGCGACTCACAATGCGGGCAAGCGCATGTTGCACTTGACCTGGTCATTCGTCCACTGCGGGCGCGCCTGAAATGCCAGCGCCGCCACGCCAGCCACCACCGGCGCCGCCATTGATGTCCCCGACAGTCGCAGGTAGGATTGATCGACAACACGCTGATTGGTCGACAAAACCGCATCCGGGTATGACCGCGGCGCCACGATTGCCCGTCCCGGCGCGACCACGTCAGGCTTCACGTGGCCATCCTGGGTGTCGCCGTAGCTCGACCAGGGCGCCAGGCGGTCGTCGGTGCGAATTGCCGTACCCATCGTATCTGATGCGCCCACGGTGACGACAAACGGATCATTGGCGGGTGGGAAGCGCATCGTGTCGGGACCGCCGTTCCCCGCCGACACGACAACCAAAATGCCGCTGAACCAGGCGCGCTCGACCGCCGCCGCCAGGACGCTCGTGCGATAACTCTCGGCGACGCTCGAGACCATCGCCAGGTTCATCACCCGGATGTTGAGGGCTTGGCGATTCTCGATCACCCAGTCGACGCCTCTGACCACATCCGACACATATGAGACGCCATCATCACCGGCCACGGTTACGTCGATCAGGGTCGCTTCCGGGGCAATGCCGATGTAGCGGCAGCGGACAGCGGTTTCTCGATTGCAGGAATTGCCGCCGACGATGCCAGCAATGTGCGTTCCGTGACCATGCTTGTCGAGACGGGAGGCGTGGAAGCTGGTGAACGCCTGGCGAGTGATCAGGCGCGAGTAGTTGTTCGTGCGGTCATGGAAATCACGCAGATCCTTGTTGATGCCAGTGTCGATGATCGCCACCCCCACGCCTCTGCCGGTGATCCCCCGCGCCCAGACCAGGGGCGCGTTGACAGTCGCCGGGTAGAAAGTAGCGAGCTGACTGCTATCGATGATCGTCGTGGAACGCATCGGCGCGTCCGGGCTGATGTACTGAATGGCCGGATGCCGCCCCAGGCTGTTCAGCGCGCGCCCCGGAACCAGCGCCACGAAAGCGTCGAGCGCGCCCAGGTCGCCGATGATGCGCCCGCCCGCGCGGGTCACCGCAGCGTCGGCGGCGCGGTTGCCCTCGACGCGCCGCACGATAACGCGCTGCTCGGCGTCGGGCGCGGCATTCGCCCATTCCTGCAACTCGGGCAACACGCGGCTCTCAGCGGCGGACGCAGGCATCGCCAGCGCGCCGAACAATAGCAGCAGCGTCAAGAGTAGCGCGAGCACGGCGTGACGGGGACGGCGCCAGTTAGCGATCCGCCGCGGGACAGCGGGCGGTGCGTTGGATGTTGCGTTGGTCATGCAAACCTCCGGTGTGCGTTGTGGCGCCGAAACGTCAGGGTTGTGCCGCTATCGTCTGATGTGATGGTCCGCCCGGTCTGGCGCAGCGCAAACCGCAGCGCAGACGGCGCCAGGACATACTCTACCGCAATGGACCGCCGCGTTCTATGGCGAATGTGTGACAGTTGCGTGTGAGTTGCGTGCAGGCGAGAGGCGAGGGGCAAGAGGAGAGAGGCGAGAGGTGAGAGGTGAGAGATGAGAGGCGAGAAGTGTGCTGCTTGCCTCACTAACTGGACAAGAAAGTGAACCCTATCACAACTTAACAGAAACTTTACGCTGTTCCTGGTATGCTTATCTCATCCCGGTATCATTGCGAATTGGCGGCATTTATACTACATTATGTTTACGTCGTATCAGTGCGCCCTGTCACGGATCCGCGTCAGACTCTCGGATGATACAGGAAGCACGCATACGCATATCACTATTGAACTATGGTCATCCTCAGGCGACCGACGCCGGTCCCCAGCGCCTTTCGTCGCAGAAGCAACCAGCAACTTCCAGGAAGTCCTCCTCTCCCCTCCGGCAGGCGTCAGTCGCAGGAAGCGTGTGCAATAGGCAAGCACAACGAAAGGTGGAACCATGCGACGCCTGTGGATATTCCTGACCCTCTGGACAATCCTCCTCGCATCGTGCGGCGCGTCGCAGCCGTCGAGCGATGCGACTCCGGCGATCCCCGGCGCAACGCCGACAAATGGGAGCGAGTCGGTCACGATTTCATTTGCGGTGTGGGAGTATGAGCGCGACGCCTACCAGACGCTGGCGGATCGATTTATGACTGAGTATCCCAACATCAAGGTGGTGCTCGTGCCGCTCGATGACATCATGATGGTTGAGCCAGGCAGTGAGGGACCAACCAATCCGCTCGATTTTCTGCGCCGGATCGTTTCAGCAGCCGATACGGCGTCTTCGCAATGGTTGACCCCCGAGGCGTTCGGCACGCCACTGGTGCTCGACCTCAAGCCGCTGATGGATGCCGACGCCACGTTTCAGCACAACGACTTTCTCCCTGGCACCCTCGAACGCTACACGGCAAAGGGCGGAGTCTGGGCGCTGCCGCTCTACTCCAGCGTACCATTGATTGTCTACAACCGCACCTTGTTCCAGAACGCCGGACTGCCCGAACCGCGCCCCGGCTGGACGTGGGACGATCTGCTGGCGGTCGCCGAGCGCCTGACCGGGCGCAGCGGTGCAACAATCCTCACCTACGGGTTCCTGGAACCGAGCGGCGGTGCGCTGACGCTCATGAGTCTGCTCGAAAAGCAGGGGGTCAATCCGCTGACCCTCCCAACAGCAGAAGTAGATCTCACGTCGTCGGCGTATGTGGCAGCGCTTGAGCGCATCCAGGAGTGGCATCGCGCTGGCGTGCTGGTCGGACCGTATTGGAGCGGCGATCCTGCTGAAGACCCAATACGCCTGGTGCGCGAAGGGCGGGTCGCCATCTGGAGCGACATGTCCTACGTCAGCAATGACGACGGTTCGCCCTGGACGCCGGATTTTCCGGTTGGTCGCGTGCCGTTCCCAAAGGGTTCCTTCTATGATCCTTTCTTCGGCTTCACCAAAGGATTCATGATCAGCGGCGGCACGGCGCACCCTGAAGCCGCCTGGCGCTGGATTGAGTGGCTCTCGCGCCAACCTCTCAACGATCAGCAGCGAGATTTCGATCCTCTCTTGCGCATTCCCGCCCGGCAGTCGCTGGCGGAGCAGACGGAGTTCTGGAGCAAACTCGATCCGCAGACCGCCGAAGCGTACCGCTGGGCGATAGCGAACAGCGGGACGCTGCCGAAACAGCAGTTCGATGTGACCGTGATCGGCGCGTTGAGCCGGGCCGTGTCCTCAGTAACCAGCGATCCACAGGCGAATGTGCGTCAGGCGCTGACGGAAGCGCAACGCCAGATGCGGGAGGAGATGGCGCAGCGCGAACTGACGCCGACACCCAAACCGAATCTCGATCCGGTCGTGGTCGCCACGCCGGAGCCGCAGGAAGCGCCAGCCGGCGCCACGACTGTGACGTTTGGACTGTACGGGTATGATCCGGCTCAAACACGCCGCATCGTGCGCGCCTTCCACAATCAGCGCCCGGATATTTTCGTGCAGCTGAAACCATTCGTATGGACGCCTGATGTGCGGCAGGTGTCCGCCGCCACACTGGCGCAGACCAATGACTGCTTCTTGTGGTCTGGTCCGATTTACCCCGACGATGAAGCAGCCCTGCTCGATCTGCGCCCATTGATCGAGGCAGATCCTGCCTTCCCGCGCGATGATGTCTTCCCGGCGGCTCTGGCGCAGTACAGCCGTGGCGGGCGCATCTACGGGCTGCCCTACGCAATCAATATGCGCACCCTGGTCTATAACCATGCTGCATTCGAAGCGGCAGGAGTGCAACCACCACGCGCCGACTGGACGCCGGATGATTTCCTGGCAGCGGCGCAGGCGCTCACCAGAGGTGAAGGGAACGATCGGCGCTGGGGGTATGTCCCGGTGGGTGATCCACAATCCGACCTGCTGTTCTTCATCAGTCAGTTTGGCGCGCGCCTGATGGTCGGCGAGGGCAAAGACCTGCGTCCGAACTATACTGATCCAAAAACCATCGCCGCCTTGCGCTGGTATCTCGATCTGAGCCTGGTGCACAGGGTGACGCCGCCGTTCAGGTTCTCTTACCGGCGCGATGATGCTGGCAGCAGGGATTATTTCACCCGTTCTTACGAGTTCGTTCAGTCGGGTCGGGTTGGGATGTGGTTTGGGCATGCCGAGATGTTTCGGGAGGGAGTCCTGGCTGTCCCGATCGAGCCAGGCGACAACGTATCTCCGCTGTCTGCGCCGGTAGCGCCAACCGCCGCGCCGCTGACGCCGGTCGAGCGCAACATCCGGGCGGCGCCGCTGCCGGTCGGCGGCGCGGGCGTGCCGTCGAGCGAGTTGTTCCTGCGCGGGCTTTTCATTTCAACCCGGGCGCAGCAACCGCAGGCGTGCTGGGAATGGATGAAGTTTCTTTCCAGCGACACATCCCTGATGTATAGCGAAATGCCCGCCCGCCGCTCGATCGCGCAGTCTGAGGCATTCCTCAAACAGATACCGCCGGAGCGTGTCGGGCAATTCGAGGCGATGCAGGCCACGCTGGCGGTTCCGTCGCAGAACGCCATTGACACGAGCAGCATCTACAGCCCGAATTCCGACCCGTACTGGCTCTTCAAGGCGCTCAGTGCTGCTTTGGAAAAGGGCGCGAATCTCGAAAAGGAGCTCGCTGAAGCGCAACGTCTAACGACAGCGTATATCGAGTGCCTGAACCAACCTGATGGCAAGCCAGCGACGTGTGCAACACAGGTAGACCCGGAGTATCGAGGATTCAACGTCGAAAACTGATCCGCCTCTGGAACTTTTCCAACAGTGCAGTCGTCCTGGATCATGATCGCACGTCGCGGTACCAATGTCTCATCCTGGCATCATTGCAGATTGATGGTATTTGACTATACTACATGATGTCTGGAATAGATCAGCGCGCCCCATTACGGCTACGGATCGGAATACGTCGGAACGCACGCACATACTCATTATCAAAACCGCGTCACCTTCGGGTGACCAGTGTTATGTCAGAGCTTTCCTGCAAAGACGCAGCCAGCGACGAACCAGGCGCCTCTCCGAATGACCCCGCCCTACCGTCGTTGCGAGGAGCGAAGGCGACGCTTACAGCCAGCGTAGCGTCTCTACAGCAAGCGTCCAGCGGGGATTTCGCTTCGCGGCGCTTTCCGTGAGCACAGCATGGCGGTTCACCACTCGACAGCGATTATTCGGACAGGCCCTGAGTCCTGATCCTCCCTCCTGCAGGCGGCAGTCGCAGAAGGTGCGCCATATTCGGGGCAAAACGAAAGGCAAATCCATGCAACGTTTGTGGATACTATTGACCCTCTGGGCGGTGCTGCTTGCATCATGCGACGCGCCGCGACCATCAGGCGATGCGACTCCGGCGGCGCCTGGCGTGACGCCGACGAGGAGGAGCGAGTCGGTCACGATTTCATTTGCAGTGTGGGAATATGAGCGCGACGCCTATCAGACGCTGGCGGATCGATTTATGACGGAGCATCCCAACATCAAAGTGGTCCTGGTGCCGCTCGACGACATAATGAACGTACCGGGCAGCGAGGGACCGACCAATCCGCTCGACTTCTTGCGGCGGGTCGTTTCCGCAGCGGATACTGCTCCTGCATTCGCGCTCATGCCGGAAGCGTTCGGCACGCCGCTGCTGCTCGACCTCAAGCCGCTGATGGACGCCGATGCAACATTTCAGCGCAACGACTTCTTTCCCGGCGCCCTCGAGCGCTACACGGCAAAGGGCGGGATCTGGGGGCTGCCACGCTACTATAGCGTGCCATTGATCGTCTACAACCGCACCTTGTTCCAGAACGCCAATCTGCCCGAACCACGCCCCGGCTGGACATGGGACGATCTCATGGCAGCCGCCGAGCGTCTGACTGAGCGCAGCGGTCTGACAACGCTCACGTATGGGTTCATGGAGCCGAGCAGCGGTCTGCTGCCACTGCTGGGGCTGCTTGAAAAGCAGGGGGTAAACCCGCTGAAAACACCTGCGGAGGAAGCCGATCTCACCGCGCCGGAGTATGTGACAGCGGTCGAACGCCTCCAGCAATGGTATCGCAATGGCGTGCTGGTCGAACCGTATTCGCGCAGACCCTCTTCTGAAGACCCAGCACGTCTGGTGCGCGAAGGGCGGGTTGCCATCTGGAGCGACCTGTCCTACGTCAGCAATGACGACGGTTCGCCCTGGACGCCGGATTTTCCGGTTGGTCGCGTGCCATTCCCGACAGGTTCCGCCTTTGACCTCTTCTTCAGTTCAACCGAGGGGTTCATTATCAGTGGCGGCACGGCGCACCCCGAAGCCGCCTGGCGCTGGATCGAGTGGCTTTCGCGTCAACCGGTCGCCGAAGAACAGCAAAGTTTCGATCCTTCCTCGCGCATCCCGGCGCGGCAGTCGCTGGCGGATCAGACGGAGTTCTGGAGCAAACTCGACCCGCAGACGGTTGAGGCGTACCGCTGGGCGATAGCGAACAGCGGGACGCTGCCGAACATGCAGTTCGATTATACAGTGATGGATGCGTTGAGTCAGGCGGTTTCCGCAGTCGCCAGCGACCCGAAGGCGAATGCGCGTCAGGCGCTGGCGGAAGCGCAACGCCAGATGCGGGAGGAGATGGCGCAGCGCGAACTGACGCCGACGCCTAAGCCGAATCTCAATCC
>JANWXL010000578.1 GCA_025055265.1 Roseiflexus sp. | reverse complement strand
TGAGTGCGCAATTCCTCGATAGTTTGCAAGGATTAACGACCCTCAAAATGTTCAACCAGGGAAAAGCGCGCGGCGAGCAGTTTCGCCAGGAAAATGAGACGCTCCGGCGAGAGACGATGCGTCTATTAGCGGTCAACCAGGTGATGCTGTTTATTGTCGATGGCGGATTTGCGCTGGCAACGACAGTGGTGTTAACCCTGGCATCGCTCTGGCGGCTTTCGACTGACGGCATCGCTCTGGGAACAGCTGTGACGTTCGTTCTTCTCAGTTTTGAGCTTGCCCGACCGCTGAATCTGATCGGTCAGTTCTTCTTCGCCGGAGCGATCGGTCGCTCGGTGGCGAAAAAGATCTTGGCTTTTCTCGATACGCCTCCAGGGGTGGCGGAGCCAGCGCAGTCCGCAGGTCTGATCGTTGAGGCGCCTGAGATTCGGTTCGAAGAAGTCATGTTCCAGTACGCCGGGAGAGACGCTCCTGCCCTGAACCGGTTTTCGCTGACCATCCAGCCCGGTGAGCGAGTCGCACTGGTCGGCGCAAGCGGGGCGGGGAAAAGTACGGTCTTTCAGTTGTTGCTGCGTTTTATTGCGGCACAGCAGGGAACGATCCTGATCAACGGCGCCCCTGTTACAGCGTACTCTTCTGATCATCTGCGCGCCAGTATTGCGCTGGTGTCGCAGGACCCTTACATCTTCTACGGAACCGTGGAAGAGAATCTGCGCATTGCGAAACCCGACGCTTCTCCAGAGGAACTGGCGCGCGCGCTGTGTGCAGCGCACCTTGATGACGTCGTGGCGCAGTTCCCCGACGGGTTGCGTACGGTCATCGGCGAGCGCGGCAGCACGCTAAGCGGCGGTCAGGCGCAGCGATTGGCGCTGGCGCGCGCTTTTCTAAAGGATGCGCCAATTGTGCTGCTCGATGAACCGACATCGCAACTCGATAGCCAGACGGAAGCGGTGATCCAGGACTCTCTCGATCATCTTTTCCAGGGCAGGACGGTGCTCATTATCGCGCACCGTCTGAGTACAGCCAGCCGTGCGGATCGCATTGTAGTCCTGGACAGCGGACGGATCATTGAGATGGGCGCTCCTGCTGATCTGCTGCGGCAGAAGGGCGTTTTTGCATACATGGCACACCTTGCTGCAGGAGGTGCGCGATGAGTCGATCCCGCATTCTTGCACGTCTGTTGACGCTCCTGCGCCCAATGTATTGGGTTATGACCGTTTCCATCGCAGCGCGTATTTTGAACTTTCTTGCCGGAACCGCCCTCCTCGCAGTCGGCGTTTCTGCTGTCGTGCGTTTCGCGCTTGGCGAGCCATTGTCATCTGCGATCGTCGTGATGACGCTGGTTGCGCTTGCGCTGTTCAAGGGCGTCGTGCGTTATGTCGAGCAATACACTGGTCACTATGTCGCATTTCATCTGCTCGCGCAGTTGCGGTATCAGTTCTACAACGCACTGGAGCCGCAGACGCCAGCCGGGTTGCAGCGTCTGCGCAGCGGCGATGCTGTCTCTCGCGTGATTGCGGACATTGATCGAATCGAACCCTTCTATGCACACACAATTGCACCGTTCTTTGCAGCAGTCATCGCGCCGCTGACGTTGCTGGCGGCGCTGGGATACTACAACATCGTTTTAGCCCTTGGACTACTGCCCTTTCTGGTGCTGGTCGGCGTTGTCGCGCCGTGGATCGCCTATCGTGCAAGTCGCGCTCCTGCTGCACGAACACGGCGCGAGGCCGGAGAGATCAGCGC
>JANWXL010000521.1 GCA_025055265.1 Roseiflexus sp. | reverse complement strand
GTCGGCGGGGGCAAGAATGGCATACGTCCGCCGCCGTGCGTCGATCTGAAGCGTGATCTGCGAACCGTCGGCAGCGCGCCAGACGCTGCTGACTGCACTGCCATCAGGTCGTCCGCTGGCGGCGGTGACGCGCAGCAGCCAGCGGTCGCCGCCGGCGCCGGGAAACACCACCGAGGACACATCGCGCGTCCAGCGGTATGGCAGAGCGTCTACAGCATACCACGGGCGATCCGGCAGGTCCGCCGGTTCAGAGTCGTTGAAATTGATGAGAAAAGGGGTATCGAAACCGCGCTGGCGCGTCTCGCGGTCGCCGCCGACATCGAGGCGCAGGGTCGGCGTCGCCTGGTATGCCAGCGTCCAGAGCGCCAGCGCGACGCCGAGGGAAACCCACCAGTGCGGCGCGCGCACAACCGCCGCGATCTGGCGCAGTTCAGCGACGATCCGGCGGATCAGCGCCATGCTCTGGCGCGAAAAACAGGAAGAACGTGCAGTCAAGGTCGGACGCCGAACGGGAGAACGTTGAACATTCCGCGTTCGGCGTTCAACGTTCTACGCATTCACATCAAAAACAACCCGTCCGCGCACCTGACCGGCGACAATCTCATCGCAGAGTTCTTTCACCCGGCTGAGCGGTTCAACGCGGGTCATCCGGTCAAGCACCTCGGCGGGAAGCTCGCGCGCCAGATTATCCCACGCAGCGCGACGACGCTCCGTTGGGCACATGACCGAGTCAATGCCGATCAGACGCACGCCGCGCAGGATAAACGGAAACACGGTTGTGGTCAAATTGACGCCGCCAGCGTTGCCACACGCCGCAACCGCGCCGCCGGTCGCTGTTGCGGCGAGGACGCGCGCCAGCACGTCGCCGCCGACAGTGTCAACCGCCCCTGCCCAGCGCTCCGATTCGAGCGGACGGCCCGGCGCCGCCAGTTCGGAGCGGGGTACGATGGTGGCAGCGCCAAGTTCGCGCAGATAGTCATGGGTTTCGGCGCGTCCGGTAGACGCCGCGACGCGGTAGCCACGCCGCGCAAGCAGGGCAGTGGCGATGCTGCCGACCCCGCCAGCCGCGCCGGTCACCAGCACTTCGCGGTCGCCGGGTTTGACGCCAGCCTCTTCGAGCGCCATTACTGCCAGCATCGCTGTAAACCCGGCGGTGCCAATCGCCATCGAGTGAAACAGGGTCATTCCTGCGGGAAGGGGGACCAGCCACTCAGATTTGACGCGCGCGCGCTGCGCGTACCCGCCCCAGTGTCGCTCACCGATGCCCCAGCCGGTCAGCACGACCGGATCGCCGGGATGATAGTCCGGGCTGGTCGTTTCGATCACGGTCCCCGCCAGATCGATGCCGGGGACCATCGGGAAAAAGCGCGAAATCTTCCCCTTGCCGGTAACGTTCAGACCGTCCTTGTAGTTGAGGCAGGAGTAGACCACCTGCACCAGCGTGTCGCCCTGCGGCAGATCATCGTTCGTCAATTGGCGAAACTCAGCGTGGATTGCGCCATTTTCCTGCGTCAGCACAAGCGCTCTGAATGTGTCCTGACTCATGATTGTCTCCTTTCAGCCACAAAGCGCGTTTTCGGCATCTACCTGATCAGGGACTGTCGGGGCGGGCCTCATAGTAAAGATCAACCAGACATTGAACGGATGAGATACTGGCGTTGATCCGGCTATCAGCGCGCCAGGCGTCGCTGCACGTGCAACAACACTCATCTCTTACCGTTTCTCCGGCAGGAGCGTATAATCGGGGAAGTTGCCATACAACCGCTCGCCAGGAGGACCGACAGTGACCGCCTGCACCAGATATTTGCCGCCGACGAAACACCCTTTCCAGCTTTGACCAATCCCGCCAAACACTTCGTCGCGGTCGCCGCGCGAGCGGATGGCGTTAATACCGACCTTGAAGGCCCGCACTTCGGCGGCAATCTGCTGCGCCAGGCGCTCGTTGTCGCAGGCGACCGATGCGACGAGACACCCGTTGGAGATGTTCATTTCGGTGATCAGTTCTTCGACGCTGTCCACCACCACAATCGTATCGACCGGACCGAACGGCTCATTGTGGTAGAGCCGAGCGTTGCGGGGAACGTTCAGCAACGAGACCGGCGCCATATAAGCGGAAATATCCTGATGGGGCAGGAAATCCTCATCGCAGAGCGTCCCCTGATACAGACTGATAGCGCCGCCGCCGATCGCTTCACTGATCAGCACCTGCAATTCATCAACTTTGCGGCTGTTGATCAGAGGTCCAAAATCGAGGACCGGCAGCGGCGCATCCGGGTGATCGACCAGCGTTGGGTTGCCGATCCGCAGCGACTTGAGCACCGGCAGATACATATCGAGGAACTGCGGGAACAGTTGACGCTGCACAACGAAGCGCACATAGGCGGTACAACGCTGTTTGCCATAATCGAAGCCGCGCCGCAGTTGTTTCGCCAGCATGTCCCACTGGCTGAACTGCCAGATGCCATAGGCATTGATGCCTTCCATCTCGAGCATATAGCGTTTCTCGCGGTCATAGAGGCTGGCGGCGATGTCGCGTCCGTTGGTTTTGCCGCCGACGAACGCCAGGCACGCCACCTCTGGACCGCGCACGAGCGCCTCGGAGAGCCTCCCGCCAGAACCGCTGACCAGCGAAACCGGCAAACCGCAGCGCCGCGCCAGCGCCAGCGACACCGTCAGCGCAAACAGTCCGCCATCGCTGGGGGTTTTGGCAATGACCGGATTGCCTGCCAGCGTCTGCACCAGCATAGCGTGGACGAGCACCGACAAGGGGTAGTTCCACGAGGCGATGTTCGAGATCAATCCGAGCGGCTTGCGTCCTTCCATCATCGCCGGAATCTGCTCGACGTACCATTCGACGCCGCTGATGCAGCGATCCACATCGGTCATCGCCTGCGCGTAAGGCTTGCCAATCTCCCACATCAGCAACCGACCGATGAGCTCGCGGTGCTGGCGCAGCAGGCGAACGCAGGCATCAACACGCTGCTGGCGTTCAGAGAGATCAGTTGTGGACCACGCGCCAAACTCAGCCGCAGCCGCAGCGACCGCATGACGCGCCGTATCCAGGTCAATCATTGGATAATTGCCGAGCATCGCGCCGTCGACGGGAGAGAGGAAGGGCTTTGGATGGCCCGGGAAGCCCCACTCGCCGTGGATCAGGTTGAGCGGGCTGCCATCATCATCGAATGCTTCGGGAACAATCGCCTTTGCCTGATCCAGCAGGCGGGGCCATTCCAATCCAGGTGCGATGATCTTGTGCTTCATAACACTCTTTCAGAAATGATATTTGAGGGCGCAGGAACCTGCGCCCCCGGAATTGCTGCGCAGTTTTTTGCAGATATCGTTCTATTCCAGTTTGCTCTCCTTGATCCGCTGGACCAGATCGGGAACATAGCGCGTCGAGATCCGCCCTTCGCGGAACGGCGGATCTTCGAGCATCGCCAGGGTAAACGGGATCGTTGTATAGATTCCGGTAATGACGAATTCGCGCAGTGCGCGTTCGAGGCGGGCAAGCGCCTCTTCGCGATCCGCGCCCCAGACGATCAACTTCGCCAGGAGCGAGTCGTAGTACCCTGGCGGCGAATACCCGGCATAGAGATGCGAGTCGACTCGCACTCCCGGTCCGCCGGGGGGCAGGTAGTACTCGATCTCACCGCTCGACGGCATGAAGTCGCGGTCCGGGTCTTCGGCATTGATTCGCGCCTCGATAGCGTGCCCGCGCATCACCACGTCCGACTGCTGGATCGTCAGCGGTTCGCCGGCCGCAATGCGCAACTGCCACTTGACCAGGTCGATGCCGGTAACCATCTCGGTAACCGGGTGCTCAACCTGGATGCGAGTGTTCATTTCAATAAAGTAGAAGTTGCCATCGGGATCGAGCAGGAACTCCATGGTGCCTGCATTGATATAGTTGATGGCGCGAACGCCTTTGAGCGCCGCCTCGCCCATGCGCGCACGCAGGTCGGGATTGACGGCTGGCGACGGCGCTTCTTCGACGATCTTCTGATGGCGACGCTGCGACGAACAGTCGCGCTCGCCAAGATGGATGGCGTGACCATACTGATCCGCCAGCACCTGGATCTCAACGTGTCGCACCTGCGGGAGGTATTTTTCCATGAGCAGGGCGCCATTGCCGAACGCCGCCTCCGCCTCGGCTTTCGACGTGGGATACGCCTTGATCAGTTCGGTCTCATTCTGGGCAACGCGCATACCGCGCCCGCCGCCGCCGCCGGAAGGCTTGAGAAGCACCGGGTAGCCAATCTGACGCGCTACCTCGACCGCTTCTTCAACGTTGCGCAACTCACCGCGCGAACCCGGCACGGTGGGAACGCCAGCATCGCGCATGGTCTTCCTGCCCAGCGCCTTGTCCCCCATCATTCGGATGGCTTTCGCGTCAGGACCGATGAACTTCAATTTGTATTCGGCGCAGATTTCAGCAAAGTACGGATTTTCTGAAAGGAAGCCATACCCTGGATGGATGGCTTCGCATCCAGTCATCAATGCTGCGCTGATCAGCGCCGAAGGATTGAGGTATGATTTGGCTGACGCTGCAGGACCGATGCAGACGGCTTCATCCGCCAGACGCACTGCCAGCGAGTATTTATCGGCTTCGCTGTATGCCACGACCGCTCGCACGCCAAGTTCGTGACAGGCGCGGACGATGCGGACTGCGATTTCGCCACGGTTGGCGATGAGCACTTTGTTGAACATGACTGCTGTCAGCGAATAGAGAAGCGAATAAACGAATGGGCTCAAATAGCCAATCAACGGCGAAGGAGAGGCGTGCTGCCTGCACCACACCACATCCATATGGGACAAGGAACGTTCATATGACCGGGCACCTGGGTGCGCCAGCGGCGTCTGGGTGCGCCAGCGGCGTCTGGGCGCGCCAGCGGCGCGCCCCTACTGGCATCCCTTGCTCGGCGCGGGCGCCTGACCGGGTCCCTGGGCGCGCCAGCGGCGTCTGGGCGCGCCAGCGGCGCGCCCCTACTGGTATTCTTTGCTCGGCGCGGGCGCCTGACCGGGTCCCTGGGCGCGCCAGCAGCGTCTGGGCGCGCCAGCGGCGCGCCCCTACTGGCGTCCTTCCACCTGTCACCTTCAGCCCGCAACGCCTCTCACCTCTTGCCTGTGGCAGACAATTATACTCGATGTTCCTGATCCTGGATCATCTCAGACCACGCCTCGTACAGCTCGTCCTTGTCCTTGAGGCCGGGACGCGGCAGAGCATGGT
>JANWXL010000480.1 GCA_025055265.1 Roseiflexus sp. | reverse complement strand
TCAAAATCCATATAACCCGCAGCGCTGGCAGCCCTCCCGTCGCTCTGCCAGCCACGTCCAGGTGACGGTCATCGGCGCCAATTTTTCGCTATTCTACCAGATGAAACTTGACAAAGTTTCAATGTTAGAGTAATCTAACATTGCAGGTTAACCTTTGCTCACCATTCACCGGCGCGCCGCGAGTGCACACGGCAGGCAACACCGCCGTTGCTCTGCAAGCCATTCGTCTGTCAGATGTGAGGCAGTCGTAGTCACTGTCTGGAAAGGAACACATGCACCATGGACCGGATGCCAGGGCTTCTGACATTTCGCCTGATGATCCTCACGATGAGTATTGCGCTGATCGCCGCCTGCGGCGGACAGCCTGCCGCCACTCCGCCGACGACCGCGCCTGAGCAACCCACTGCTGCGCCGACCGCTGCGCCAGCCGCGCCGACCGCTGTACCAACCGCGGCGCCTCAGCAACCCACTGCTGCGCCAACCGCTGCGCCAAAGGGCGAAGTCGTCGTCTACACTACGCGCGCCGAGGCGCTGTTCAAGCCGGTCATCGAAGCCTTCAATGCCGCTTACCCGGATATCAAGGTGACTGTTCTCAACGGCAGCAACAGCGAACTGGCTGCACGCCTTCTTGAAGAGCGCACGAACCCGAAGGCTGATGTCCTGGTTAACTCCGACATTCTGACGATGGAGAACCTGGCGGCAGAGGGCATCTTCGTGCCGAACAACTCGCCTGCGGTAATGGCAGTGCCGGCGGATTACCGCGCCGACGATGGCAGTTGGGTCGCGTTGACCCTTCGCGCCCGGGTTATCATGTACAATACGAACCTGGTCAAGCCTGAAGAGTTGCCAAAGAAGATGGTTGACCTGGCAGACCCCAAATGGAAGGATGCGCTCGGCTCTGCCAACAGCACCAACGGCGCGATGATGGCGCAACTGGTCATTATGCGCAATCAATTGGGCGAAGCGGCAACCGAAGCCTTCATCCAGGGGTTGCTGGAAAACAACACGCAGTTCTTCGGCGGTCACACCGACGTGCGCAAGGCGGTCGGCGCCGGTGAACTGAAACTGGGGCTGGTCAATCACTATTACTATCATCTCTCGAAGGCGGAAGGCGCGCCAGTCGGCGTGATCTATCCTGATCAGGAAGACGGCGGACTGGGATTGATGGTCAACTCGACGAACGCCGGGATTGTCAAGGGCGGACCCAACCCGGAGATGGCAAAGATCTTCGTCGATTTCATGCTCTCGCCAGCCGGACAGAAAATCTATGCCGAGCGGAACTATGAATATCCCATCGTTCCAGGCGTTCCGCTGGCGGAAGGAGTAGCGCCGCTCAGTTCGTTCAAGCTCAACCCATACCCGCTCAAGATGCTGCGGGACGAACTGGAACCGACGAAGGCGCTGGTTCAGAAGGTGGGCATGCCATAGCATCTGTTGGGCACATCGTTAGCATGCGCAAACGTGGCGACGTTGCGTGCAATGCAGCGGCGTTGCGTGCAACGCAGCGACGTTGCGTGCAACGTCGCTACGCAGCAATTCTGATATGAAACGAACGATTGATCTCCCCTCCTCGCGCGCGGCGCGCGAGTCGATCATCCCGTGGCGCGCCTCGTCTGCCGCTTTGAACATTGCAGCAGCGCTGGTCGGCGCGCTGGCGGTCATCCCGCTGGTCTACATCCTGATCCGGGCGCTCGAGGCGGACGCCGCCATCTGGGAACGTCTCTGGTCGCGGCAGATACCGGTGCTCATGGGCAATACCCTGGCATTGACCGCCACTACCATTCTCCTCAGCGCTTTCTTCGGCATCAGCGCGGCGTGGCTGGTCGAGCGCACCGATCTGCCGGGAGCGCGGGTGTGGCGGGTATTGCTGGCGCTGCCGCTGGCGATCCCGGCATACGTGGCGGCGATCTGCTGGCTGATCCTGCTCCGGCGCGGCGGGGTGGTCGATCAGATGGCGATGGAATGGCTGGGATTTCCGCGTGGCGCGTTCCCGCTGCCGCAGATTACCAATCTGTGGGGCGCCACGATTGTCATCAGCCTGTGTGTGTTCCCGTATGTCTTTCTCCCGGTCAGCGCAGTGCTCCGTTCCCTCGACCGCTCCCTGGAAGAAGCGGCGCGTATGGCGGGTCTCTCCTCCTGGACGACCCTCTGGCGCGTGATGTTGCCGCTGGCGATGCCAGCAGCGGCTGGCAGCGCGCTGCTCGTGGCGCTCTACGTAATCTCGGATTTTGGCACGGTGGCGATGCTCCGCTACCGCACCTTCACGCTGGCGATTTTTCAACAGTTCGCCGGTCAGGTGGATCGATCCGCCGCAGCGATCCTGAGTTTTGTTTTGATTGGCATGGCTGTGCCAGTACTCTACGGCGCCGCCTGGCTGGCGCGCCGCGAACGCCAGATGACGCGCACCCGCTGGCAGCCGCGCCGCCTGACGCGCCTGGGGCGCTGGCGCCCGCTGGCGCTGCTGGCGGCTGGCGCGT
>JANWXL010000457.1 GCA_025055265.1 Roseiflexus sp. | reverse complement strand
TACGCCGTTCTTCTCCGGGTATCGGCCGCAGTTCTACATTCGGACGACCGACGTGACGGGGGCGATCCGGTTGCCGGAAGGGGTGGAGATGGTGATGCCGGGCGACAACGTGGAGATGACGGTGGAGTTGATTGTGCCGGTGGCCATCGAGGAAGGGTTGCGCTTCGCCATCCGCGAGGGCGGGCGCACTGTCGGCGCGGGCGTCGTCTCGAAGATCGTCGATTAGTTCTGGTGCGCGTGCAATCCAGGCGTCTGCTGCGGCCTGCGTTCCTGCCGGGCCCTGGTAGACGCCTGATCTATGTATCAGCAGGGTGCATCTGCTGAAGAAAGCCGTATCGATAATGACGGTTGTCAAAGATAAAGATAAAGAATCGCAAAATGCGCTGGTGCGCGCGTTTCAGCAGGCGATTGTTCAGCCATTACGCGAATCGCGCGCGGAGATGCGCAAAATCGTCTGGCCTACGCGCGAGGAGACGATCCGTCTGACGGTTGTTGTTATTCTGCTGTCAGCAGTGATGAGCGCCATTCTCTTTGCAGCGGACGCCCTCTTCTCGTGGTTGCTGCTTCTGCTGCAGAATGCGGTTGCGACACTTTAGCGCTTTCGTAGGCGAGGTAAGCTGTGGCTGAAGAGAAACGAGAGAAAAAAGAACAGGAACCACAAGCCGGGTCGGAAATGCGCGATGATGATCGCCGCTGGTATGTGATCCATACCTACTCCGGCTATGAGAACAAAGTCAAGCAGAATCTGCTCCATCGCATCGAAACGATGGAGATGCGCGATCAGATTTTCAATGTAATCGTGCCGACCGAAGAAGAAATTGAAATCAAAAATGGTCAGCGACGCACCGTCCAGAAGAAAGTTTTTCCTGGATACGTGCTGGTGCAGATGAAAATGAACGACAACTCCTGGTATGTCGTTCGCAATACGCCGGGCGTGACCAGTTTCGTCGGGCATGGGAATAAGCCGACGCCGCTTGAGGAGGAAGAGGTGAAGGCGATCCTGAAGCAGATGGAACAGGAAGCGCCAAAGGTGAAAGTCAGTTATCAGGTTGGTCAGGCGGTCAAGATTACGGACGGTCCGTTTACCGACTTCGAAGGCATTGTAGACGCCATCGATCACGAACGCGGTCGGGTGCGGGTGCTGGTCTCGTTCTTCGGTCGCGAGGCGCCGGTGGAACTGGACTTCCTCCAGGTGACGCGCCTGGTCGAATAGTTGTGCGAAGGAGCGCTTTGTGGCCAAAAAGGTTGTCGCGGTGGTCAAGCTGCAACTGCCCGCCGGCAAGGCGACCCCGGCGCCGCCGGTCGGTCCGGCGTTGGGCGGTTACGGCATTAATATCATGGCGTTCGTCAAGGAGTATAACGAGAAGACCGCGTCACAGGCGGGAAGCGTCGTTCCGGTTGAAGTGACGGTCTACTCGGATCGCTCGTTCACGATCGCGCTGAAAACGCCACCAGCCGCCGATCTGCTGCGTAAGGCGGCCGGCATCGAAAAAGGTTCTGGCACGCCCAATCGCAAGATCGCCGGAACTATTACGGCAAAACAACTGCGGCAGGTCGCCGAGCAGAAGATGGCGGATCTGAATGCGCATAGCATCGAAGCCGCCGAAAAGATTATCGCTGGCACTGCGCGCAGTATGGGGATCAAGATCGTCGAGTAGTCATCGCAGTGTGGGAGGGGATATCCCCGTTTGCACCACAAGGAGTTCGACCTATGCCACGCCGACACGGCAAAAAGTATCTCGAGGCGCTCAAGAAGGTTGACCGGCAGCGCCTCTATACGCCGGAAGAAGCGATCAAACTGCTGAAGGAAACATCGTTCACAAAGTTCGATCCGACCGTCGAAGTTCATCTGCGGCTGGGCATTGATCCACGCCATGCCGACCAGAATGTTCGTTCGACGGTTTCGCTGCCGCACGGCACCGGCAAGACGGTTCGAGTGCTGGTGTTCGCTCAGGGTGAGGCGGCGCAGGCCGCTCGTGAGGCGGGCGCCGATTTTGTCGGCGCCGACGACCTGATCGCCCGGATTGACAAGGAGAATTTCTTCGATTTCGATATCGCTATTGCGACGCCCGATATGATGGGGAAGGTCGGGCGCATCGGGCGTAAGCTCGGTCCGCGCGGTTTGATGCCCAACCCCAAGAGTGGAACGGTGGTGCAGCCCGAAGATCTGCCGCGCACGATCCGCGAGGTGCGCGGCGGGCGTGTTGAGTTTCGTAACGACAAAACCGGCCTGTTGCACGTGGCAGTCGGGAAATTGAGTTTCAGCGAGCAGCAGATTTATGATAATATCGCTGCGCTGATGGAAGCGGTCAAAGCCGTCCGTCCCGCTGCCGCTAAAGGCGCGTATATCAAAAGCGTAACCTTCACCAGCACCATGAGCCCGGGCATTCGGGTTGATCCGTCGGCGGCGCAGGCGATGCGACCGGCGGCCTGAAACAGGTCACAGGGTGAAAAGGAGAGCCAATCGCGCATAATCCTGCCGAATACGCTTCGGCAAATAGATGAATAACGTGAGCGCCGCAGACAGCGGGTGCGTATGCTTAATGGCTCTGTGCCGCCCGCCGAGGCAGCTTCCCGATCCAACGCGATTGTATGTTCGCGGGTTGCTGCGTCTGTGTGCAGTAACCCGCGTTTTTTATGGCTGATAAGGAGGTGAAATCAGTGCCAACCCAGCGCAAAATCGAAACCGTCGCCGACTTGAAGCAACGCCTCCAGCGGATGCAGGTGACCGTTGTGGCCGACTACCGCGGTCTCTCGGTCGCCGATATGACTGACCTGCGCAAGAAGTTGCGTGAAAGCGGCGCGGAGTTTGTGGTAGCGAAGAATACGTTGACGCTGATAGCCGCACGCGAGACGGGTCACGAGGCGATTGAGCCGCTGCTTGAAGGACCAACGGCTCTGGCGTTTGCGTATGACGATGTGCCAAAGTTCGTCAAGGCGATCAACGAGTTCAACCGCGGCCCGAAGAAAATTACGGTGCGCGGCGGATTGCTCGGCACAACGCTCCTCAAGGAGAATGTGCTCGATGTCGTCGCCAATCTGCCGACGAAAGAAGAAGTCCGTGCGCAGGTGCTCGGCGGGCTGGCGGCGCCGGTCACCGGGCTGGCGGGCATTATTGCCGCACCAGTCAATGATATCGTCAATCTGCTCGATGCCACGTCGAAGAGCATTCTCTATGCGATTCAGGCGCGCGTCGATCAGTTGCAGCCAGCATCAACGTCGTAGCGTCCGTGTTTCTGCACTATTCGCAGAAAGATAGTGAATCCAGATATACGCTCATTCTTGAACCAAACAAGGAGAAACAACACTTATGGCAAGCGCAAAGGTCGAAGCAGTCATTGCAAGCATCGAGGCGCTGAACGTCCTCGAACTGGTGGAACTGAAGAAGGAACTGGAGTCGCGCTGGGGCGTCACTGCCGCTGCGCCGGTGATGCCGATGGGTGGCATGGTGATGCCCGCCGCTGCAGCCGCACCCGCAGCGGGTGATGGCGCTGCCGCCGCCGCACCCGCAGTCGAGGAGAAGACTGAGTTCGACGTCATCCTGTCCGCCGTTGGTCCAAACAAGATTCAGGTCATCAAGGCAGTGCGCGAACTGACGAACCTTGGTCTGAAGGAAGCGAAGGACCTGGTCGAGGGCGCGCCCAAGCCGGTGAAGGAGGGCGTGAGCAAGGAAGAGGCGGAGGCGGCAAAGGCGAAACTGGTCGAGGCGGGGGCGACCGTCGAGATCAAGTAATACCTTCAACAGGACAGCGCAACGAACACGTGCGGTTCAGGCATGCCTCGTCTGGCGACAGCCCGCTGCTGAACTGCGAGACAGGAGGGCGCCACGGCAATCGTGGCGCCTTCCTCTGTCCGCCTGGCGATAGATGCGCCGCCTGCCTGGCGAATGCACAACGGGCGTTTCTGGCACATTATGATGGCGCACGATGAACGACAACAGTTTTTGTAGCGCCTTGACATTCAGTTCGTGCGCCGCCGCGCGCTCGTATGCTATTCGTCGCATGTCTGTCATGGAATGACGCAGCAGCAACCACATTCGAGTCGTAACGTCGCTGGAGTCGAACGGGTGGATGCGCCGGTTGGCATGTAGTGCGTGACCCGCTGCATGTAAGGATCAACGATGACAACGTCACGCAACCCATGCCCCAGATAAAAGGGCGGGTTGAGCACGATGTCTTTGTACTCGTACCCCAGGCTGATGACTTCAATAACTGCAACAGGCAAGACGGTCAGCGCCGTATCCTGGACAGGCGGCAGTTCGCAAAAAATGGCAATGTCTGGTCGCTTGAGCGAACCGTCGGGAAAGCGGATTGCCACGTCGGCAAGGTGATAACACCCGCACGGGCCGCCGTCCCCAGCCAGTGGTGCAATCGACGCGCGGATTTTGTCAACCACCATCTGATGGCGCGAACCGGGTTGCGCCTCCCAGGTGGGAATGCCAGCCGTGCGCTCCAGTTTGATTGCGCCAATCCGCAGCAACTCCGACAATTCATCGCTGTTGGGAGCATACGGGTTGGACACGCGGACCTCTCCTAATCAGGCTGCTGCCCAGAAACCAAAGACGTGCGCCATCTCGCGCAACGCCGATTGCGCGCCAGTGACATCATAGCCGGACGAAGCCGCTTCGAGAATGGCGGCGCTCAGCGAGCTGATCTGCGCCAGCGCTTTTGGCGTATCCAGATCGTCATCCAGCGCGGCGAAATATGTCTGATAGCATGGTTGCGGACTTAGCGGATCACCTTTTGGATCGCCCTGCGCCGCGAGCGCCGCCTTGAGCCGCTCAACCTGCTGCTCCGCCAGCGGTACATCCGACCGGACGTATTCAAAATCTTCACGGTAGGGGAAAGAGAGCAGGTACCAGCGCAGCGCATCAGCGCTGTGCTGTGCGAGCGCATCCTTGATGAACACCAGGTTGCCGAGCGACTTGCTCATCTTCTGACCGTCGAGCCACGCCAGCCCGCCATGCACCCAGAAACGCACAAAGGGACGCTTGCCGGTGTACGGTTCGGTCTGGACGATCTCGGACGGATGATGTGGGAAGATCAGGTCGCGCCCGCCGCCGTGGATGTCGAGTTGCGGACCGAGGTAGCGGGTGGCCATTGCCGTGCATTCGATATGCCAGCCAGGGCGTCCCGGTCCCCAGGGACTGGGCCAGGTCGGTTCGCCAGGACGACTGCGCTGCCACAGGACAAAGTCGAGCGGATCGTCCTTGAGCGGGTCGTTCGGGTTGTTGCCGCGTTCGTTCGCCAGCGCCAGCAGTTCCTCGTACCCGTTCACCCGCGCCATGGCGCCATAGGTCGGTTCGGTGGAGACATCGAAATAGACATTGCCGTTGCGTACGTAAGCGTGACCCAACTCGATCAGCCGCTCGATGATCGGGATCATTGTGGCGATTTCTTCTGACGCTTTTGGAAAGAAGTCGGGCGGGATGAGGTTGAGCGCCCGGCAATCTTTGACAAATTGTTCGGTTTCACGCCGTGCCAACTCGTCCCAGGGGATGCCGTCACGCGCAGCGCGTTCAAACAACGGATCATCAACATCGGTGGTATTCTGGCAGTAGAGCACTGAACCGCCGCAGTGACGGATATAGCGAATCAGCACATCGAAGATCAGGAACGTATGGGCGTGACCGACGTGCGTCGTATCGTAGGGAGTGACGCCGCAAACGTACAACGTAAGCGGGCGATCGCGCGGGATGAGCAACTCGGCTTTCTGACCGCGCAGTGTGTCAAATAACCACATGACTGAAAACGTCCTCCTGGTACGGGAAGAGGGAGATGCAAGAGACGCCAGGTATGCAGCGGATCCGGTAGTATTATAGCACAGGGGTCGGGTTGGCAGGCGCAGATGACCGTCACCTGGCGGTGGCGGGCGCGCGAAGGGGGAGTGACCAGCGCCGCTGTATTCGTCCAGCAGTCGGCTGGCATAGGTGACGGTCATCACCAGCCCAGGGCGACAAAGATATGCATATTGGCATCGACATCAGCCGGATGGCGACGATGGCGCGCACCGGCACCGAGCACTACACCAGCGAAGTGGTAGCGGCGATCGCACGGCGCGATACGGTCAATGTCTACACGCTCTACTGCAACCAACCGCCCGTGCATCTGCCGCCGCTCGGAGCGAATATGACCGTGCGCTGCATTCCGCTGCCGCGTCTCTGGACGCATGTGCGTCTGTCGGGCGAGGTGTTGCGGCATCCGCCGGACGTACTGTTCATTCCGGCGCATGTGTTGCCGCTCGGCGCGCCGCTTGTCCGCTGGATGCGCACGGTGGTGACGGTGCACGACCTGGGGTATCTGCGCTACCCGGAGGCGCACACCGCAGCGCAACGGCTCTATCTTCAGATTTCGACGATCTGGAGTGCGCGCGCTGCCAGCCATCTGATCGCCGTCTCCGCAGCGACTCGCAGCGATCTGGTGCGGCTGGCGGGAGTTCCCCCGGACCGCATCACGGTCGTGCATCACGGGGTGGCGGAGCGGTTCCGCCAGCCAGTTGCCGATCCGACGCGGGCGCGTGCGATTATTGGCGGAGACGAACCATATTTTCTGTACGTCGGCACGGTGCAGCCGCGCAAAAATCTGGCGCGCGTCATCGAAGCCTTTGCAGATGCCAGCAGGCGATTGATGGGCTGTGGCATCGCACCGATTCTGGTCATTGCCGGGAAACGCGGCTGGCTGAGCGAAGGCATCGCGCGTCGCGCCGCTGAACTCGGCATTGCCAATCGTGTGCGGTTTGTCGGGTACGTGGCGGACGATGACCTGCCGACGCTCTATTGTGAGGCGCTGGCGTTTGTTTTTCCGTCACTGTACGAAGGATTTGGAATGCCGGTGCTCGAAGCGATGGCGTGCGGCGCGCCAGTGCTGACGTCGAACAGTTCATCGCTGCCAGAGGTGGCAGGCGACGCGGCGCTGATCGTCGATCCGCACGACACCAGAGCGATTGCGGAGGGGATGGCGCGCCTCGCCTGTGACGCGGCGCTGCGGCAGGAGTTGCGCCAGCGCGGATATCGGCGCGCCGCGCAGTTTACGTGGGATCGCTGCGCTGAGGAGACGTTACGTGTTCTGTATGGCTGAAAGGGGGATGTGTGTTTTCCTTCGCCGCCCGCGCACGCGCGACGATGGCGCGGATTTCGCCGCAGGTCTGGCGCGTTCTGGCGCACAGTCTGCTCT
>JANWXL010000337.1 GCA_025055265.1 Roseiflexus sp. | reverse complement strand
ACCTGGAGGTCGGATAGTGACGGGTGATGAGTGACAAGTGACGAGTTGCCTGCCTGCAGCCATTCCCGCTGCTTCGAGCAGCGCGGCGGTACGCCTGCATGGGGCGCCGATGACCGTCATCAGTGGGGGCATCGCTCCGCGTGGCGTGGAGCGCCGACCCCACCGGCGCTGGCGGCAGCGGGGTTCTCAGCGGTAGAGTTTTCTAGACGCGAGGAATGTTTTCCGCATCTCGAAGTCTTTTTCTTCCTTGCCTCCGACCCCCTCTCCAGCACCTCTCTGTTCATTGCCCACAATGCTGAACATGGCTTTCAAATATATCCCCAAGCCCGCTGCCGCGCACGACGCTCAACACCGGTCGTCCGGCGGTTCCCGCCCGTTCGCCAACGTAGCGCAATCCCGCGAGAGTGGTTTTCCCGGGAAACAAGACATACGCCAAGACGGAGGACGCGGCATCCGGCATCTCCGTGCGCGTGGCGACAATGAACGCCTTCGCCGCTTCGACGGTTGCGGCGGGAGCGGCGGAACCGATAAAGCGCGAATTGACCACGCGCAGCTCAATGCGCACGGGACTGGCGGGTATCGGGTGGGAAGACGGATCGGTGGTCATTGCTGAGGTGAAAATATATCCGTGGGCGCTGTCGATGTTATGTTATGGCAAAAAAATATCGGGACGCGATGACTGATAGGCGGCGTGCAGGGCGCGCACTTCCTCTGCCGTAAGCAGACCAAGGTCGATGGCAAAGGTCTGGATCGCGCTGATATGCCCCATCAGCGTATGATAGAGCTGCTCGCTGGTTTCACAGGTCGTGACGCGGCGGCGGTGATCATCAGGAAGATCGGAGAGCGTGATCAGCCCGTCGTAAAGCGCCTCAAGGTGCGCTCTGGCCCGGTCGCGCAGCGATTGGTCAGGGGTCATGAGAACATCCTTTCGACTGTCCTGTGGCGGTCTGCAGCAGGCTCGCTTGTGTGCGTCCATACCTCACCTGATACGTTGCCGCTCGCTCTGTTCAGCAGCGTTTTCATCGCAGCATCAAGTGTATCACCGCCGTGCGCATGGAGCAAGACTGTTACCTGCCATAGTGATCGGAAAGGATGTCGTATCATCGCCATGCGCACGGAGCAAGATGTGGCGCTCCACAGGGTGTAGTCACGCACTGACGGGGAACGTGGCGGTCACGCGTGGATGGCAGGGGCACGGCGCGCCGTGCCCCTGTCGCAGTGCGTGGCGGTACGCCGCAGACCTGCATGGCATATGGTATGGAGTTTGAGAAAATAATTCGGTATCGCCCGGTCCAGCCTGCGCAGGCGGGCTTCGCAACCGTAGCCCGCGACTTTAGGCGCCGGGCGAGCTGGCGCGACGGCGCGCCGCCGGCGCTCGTGTCCGCCCTGCGCGCGCCCGCTGTGGGCAGGCACCGGGGCCTGCCCCGACGCATACGGGGGCGTGGGTCGTAGGGGCGTCCCCCCTGTGGGCGCCCGCCGCAGGCAGGCGCGGGGGCCTGCCCCGACGCATGCGGGGGCGTGCGTTGTCGGAGCGCCCGCTGCGGGCAGGAGGTGCAGGCATATATTGCCAGCCGCCACCGCGTTCCTGGCAAACGGCGTCCGCGCAGATATGAACGCCCGCGCTGAGCGCACGAAGCCCCCGCTGACGCGGGGTTAGCAGCGGGCATCTGCTCGCTTCGTGGCGTGAGCGCGGAAGCGACATGTGCACGAGTCAGCCCGACAATAATGGCACCTGAGCAATTATTCCGGCATTGCCCGGTCAAGCCTGCGCAGGCGGGCTTCGCAACCGTAGCCCGCGGCTTATGAAGATTGAGGAAATAGTCCGGTCTTCCTGGGCGCTGCGGGCTGAAGCCCTGGCTGAGATCGTGAAAGCCCCTTCGGGGCTTCTACGTCCTGAGCAAGGGCTTTTGGAGTTTGAGAAAATAATCCGGTATTGCCGGATCCAGCCCGCGCAGGCGGGCTTCGCAACCGTAGCCCGCGACTTCAGTCGCCGGGCGGGTAGGCGGATAGCGGAATAATTATTCAAAAGCCATCAGTCGCCGGGCGAGTAGGCGCATAGCGGAATAATTATTCAAAAACCATCAGTCGCCAGGCGAGTCATCACGAAGGCTACTAACAGATAATAAGGAGACTCCATGTCTACAATGGTCAAAGACCTGGGCAACGGCCTGGTCGCGCGCTGGTCAACAGCAGCGGATCAGGAGCGCATCGCCGAATTGTTCAGTCACGTATTCCGCCGAACCGCGGATGATCCGCCAAACGAGCGGATGATCGCCTATGTTCGCCATCAGATGAGCGGCCAGCATCCGTTGATCGGTCCAAACGACGTGGCGCTGGTCGAGGATACGCAGAGCGGTGCGGTCGTTGCAGCGACCGCAGTCATGCGGCAGCGCTGGGAGTACGCTGGCGTCTCGTTCACCCTCAGTCGCGCCGAGCCGGTCGCCACGCACGAGGAGTACCGCAACCGCGGCTTGGTGCGGGCGACGTTTGACCTGATGCACGCGCGCAGCGCCGAACGGGGCGATCTGGCGCAGTGCATCACCGGCATTCCGTATTTCTATCGCCAGTTTGGCTATGAGTTCGCCGTCGATCTCGGCGGCTCGCGCACAGTCATGCTGGCTGCAATCCCCGACGCCAGGGAGGGGCAGACGGAGCCGTTCACGCTGCGCGACGCCACACTCGACGACCTGCCGCAGATTCGGATGCTGTACGAACGTGAGCGCTCCCGCCCCGCCGGTGGTCTGCCCATCCTGGTATCGGCGCCGTTTGACCACGACCACTGGCGCTGGACGCTGACCGGGCAAACGGCGGAAGCGGGCGAAGGGTGGAACACCCGCATGATCGTCCGCGCCGATGGGCAGACCGTCGGGTATGTGCTGACGGGGCGGGTGCGCTGGAGTCCCGAGAAGGTGCGCGTGCTGGGAATGATGGTCGAGCCGGGCGTGCCGCTGACCGCCGTCGTACCGCCGGTGCTGCGCGCGCTGCGCACGATTGCGCCGACCATTCCGGTGATTCCCCGGAAGGAAGGCGAGCCGCGCGCGCTGGTCTTCGTCCTTGGCGCGTCCCACCCGGTGTACGACGCGCTTGGGCAGGACCTGATCGCCCAAAGCGAACCGCCATACGGCTGGTATGTGCGCGTCCCGGACGTGCCGCTCTTCCTGCGTCACATTCGCGCTGTTCTCGAACGCCGCCTGGCAGGGTCGTTCCTGGCGGGGTACACCGGTGAACTGAAGATCGACTTCTACAAAAGCGGCCTGCGCATGGTCTTCGAGCAGGGGCGAATCGCCTTCATCGAGCCGTGGGAGGCGCCGATCTATGGCGATGAAACGGGCGCTTGCTTCCCGCCGCTGGTCTTCCTGCAACTGCTGTTCGGCCGGCGCAGCCTGGAGGAGCTGCGCGCCTGGCACGACGACGTGTGGGCGAACGACGAACCGACGATGCTGCTGAATATTCTCTTTCCGAAGCAGCAATCGTGGGTGCTGCCGCTGGACTGATGATCGCTTAATCCAACCGCTTCCTGAACCGCAGCGAGGCGATCGTCAGCAGCGCGACGCCGAACGCCGTCAGCGCCGCAGTCTGCGGCAGCAGCGCCTCGACGCCGACGCCTTTGATGATGATGCCGCGCACAACGACGAGAAAGTAGGTCAGCGGAATGACCTTGCTGATCAGTTGCAGCGCCGCAGGCATGGCGTCAATCGGGTAAATGAAGCCAGAGATGAACACGGAAGGAAGAAGGGTCAGGAACGACAACTGAAACGCCTCGAACTGCGTGCGCGCAATCGTCGAGATCAGCAGACCGAGCGCCAGCGTCGAAACCAGGAACAGACACGCAATGGCGACCAGCAGGACCAGGCTGCCGCGAATGGGGACGCCAAACCAGAGCGTCCCCACCAGCAGCACCTCGCCGACGACCAGCAGTTCAACCACGGCGTAGGGCAGGATTTTTCCCACCATCAGCTCATAGGGACGAATAGGGGTGACGATCAACTGTTCGATCGTGCCGCGCTCGCGTTCGCGCACAACTGCCGAGGCGGTCAGCAGTGTCGCCTAGAATTGGAGCACCAGCCCGATCAACCCCGGCACCATGAACACGGCGCTGTCCATGTCCGGGTTGTACCAGACGCGCTCGCGCACCTGCGGCGCGCCGGGCATCGTCGCCGCCGTCACGCCGCGGCGCGCCAGCGTCTCCTCGCGCACCCGGGTCGCCAGCGATGCGCCGATCAGCCGCGCCGACGCCAGCGCACTCGACGCCACCGACGGATCGGAACCGTCGAGGATGAACATGACGTCGGCATCCCGCCCGGCGGTGACGGTTCGTCCATACTCCGGCGGCACGACCAGCCCGGCGCGCGCCTGTCCGCTGTCGATCAGCGCCGCCAGTTCCCGATCTGATTTGACATAAGCATATACCGTGAACTGGCCGGACTGCACAAAGGCGTCGATCAGCGCGCGGCTCTGGCGGCTGCGGTCCTGGTCGAAGACCGCCAGCGGCACATTGCGCACATCCGTCGTAGCCGCGTAGCCAAGAATGATCATCTGGATCACCGGCGTCAGAAACGCGATCATGAGCGCGCGCCGGTCACGCAGAATATGGATGAACTCCTTGCGGATGATCGGCAGAATGCGGTTCATCCCCACCGATGCGTTACTCCACAATCGCCTGGTACGCCAGGACGCGAAAATCGCGCTGCGGTTCGTCGATCCCCTGGTACTGCGTCATAAAGACGCCGACGAACGACTCCGCCGGATCGACCCAGTAGTAAGTCGTCGCCGCGCCAGCCCACCCGAATTCGCCGACCGTTCCGGGCATGCCCGACAATCCGACATCCATGAGCACCCGCGATCCCAGTCCGAACCCGTAGCCGGGGTAGGTAAAGCCGGCGATCTCCCAGGGGAGCAGTGCGGCAGGGATATGGTTGGCGTGCATAAGTTCCAGCGTTTTCCGTCCCAGAATGCGCACGCCGTCGAGTTCGCCGCCGTTCGCCAGCATAAGGGCGAAGCGCATATAGTCCTGCGTCGTTGAGAAGAGTCCATGCCCGCCGCGTGCAAAGGTTTCCGGCTGATCCACCGGGTAGCTTTCCTGCGGATCGATCCGCTGCAGGATGCCCTGCTGCCAGTTGAAGAACATTTGCAACACGGTCATGCCGCGCGCTCCCAGATCGCCGACGCCGTACATGGCTGCCAGGCGGTGACGCTTCTCCGGCGGGACGAAGAAATCGGTATCGACCATGCCGAGCGGATTGAAGATCCGTTCGCGCAGGAACTGACGCAGCGGCTGATTGGCGATGATTTCGATCACGTGCGCCGCAACGTCGATCGAAACGCTGTAGTGCCATTTCGTGCCCGGATGGAACGCCAGCGGCAGGCGGGCCAGCTCCGCCACGAACTGCTCCAGCGTCCGGCTGGCGTCGTGCATGAGTGCGTGCTGGCGGTATAGTTCACCAACCGGCGAGTCGATCAGAAAGTCGTAGGTGAATCCGCCGAGGTGGGTCATCAGGTCGCCGATGGTGATCGGGCGCTGCGGCGCGACTTCTTTGTCCTGCTGCAGCACTTTGACGTTCGCAAACGCCGGAATGAAGGTCGCCAGCGGCGTGATCAACTGGAAGCGCCCCTCTTCGTAGAGGGTCATCAGGGCGGTACAGACAATCGGCTTGGTCATCGAGTAGATGCGGAAGATTGCGTCGCTGCGGAGCGCCTCGTCGGTCTCTTTGCTCATGCGCCCGATCTGCTCCGCATAGACGATCCTGCCGCGCCGCGCCAGCATCATACTGGCGCCTGCGATGGTTCCGCGGTCAATCCAGCGCTGCATCGCCGGGCGAATGCGCGCCAACCGGTCAGAACTGATGCCAACGCTTTCGGGGGTTGTGGTCACATCGCTCATAGAATGGTCTTTTCTCCTGCAGTTGTGAGTATGGCTTATATGAACATTCATCAAATAATCCGGCATTCGCTCTGCGCCCGGCGGCTGGTGGAGTTTGAGAACATAATTCGGTATCGCCCAGTTTAGCCCGCGAAGGCGGGCTTCGCAACCATAGCCCGCGACTTCAGGCGCCGGGCGGGTAGGCGGATAGCGGAATATTTTTCAAAAACCATAAGCCGCGGGCTACGATTTCTTACAGACCGGGCTCTGCTCTTCGTATACGGCGCCTCCGTGCCTTCGCGTCTTTGTGCGAGCTTCCCCAGGGCATCCAGGCGAGGTAAGGAACGTCTCACCGCTCGCGCCAGAACTCCAGCGTTGCGCCGTCATCGGTCTGCGTGGCGGTGCGCTCGACCTCATAGGTGTGCAGGCGTCCCCCGGCGTCGGGCAACGTCACCTCCGCGCGCCCCTCGCTGTCCTGGCTGATGCGCTGCATGCCGCGCAGGCGGAGGCGCTGGCGCAGTTCGGCGTATGAACGTCCAACGAGTTCGCGTGGATGCACCCCGGCGATGCGATCGGCAAAAAAGCGGTTGACAGCGAGCACCATCTCATTGTCGTCGAGCAGCAGCACACCCTCCGGCAGGTGGTCAAACACGACGCGCAGAATGTCGCGGCTATTCTGCACCTGACGGGCGCGTTCGGCGAGCAGACTCTCGAGCAGGCGCGCATCGCGCCGAAGCGCTTCGGCCTGACGCATCCCGGCGCAGATCGCACCCAGAGTGCCGGCATAGATCGTCAGGTTTGCCCACATATCCGCCGAGAGCGCCGGTTCCTCCGGCGCTGCGCGGTACAGCACCGCCACGCCGACATCCTGCCCCATGCGCGAGAGCGGCAGTGCAATGCACGATGGATAGGCGCCGCTTTCGCCAGGCGCGCTGATCATCGCTTCGGCATCGAGCGCTCGCCGCGCAAGTTCGGCGATATGCTCGAGCGCCGACGGGTCAGGCAATGCGCCGTCAGCAGGCGCCACCGGCGTGAGCATGCCGCCCTCGTCGAGCAGGAAGAGCGCGCCGCCGTCCATGCCAAAGACTTCGACGCTCTGCTGATGCACCAGCGCTGCCAGCTCTTCGTAGGAATGCTGCACCGTCAGGAACTGCCCGATGGCCTGCAATGCGCCAATCGCGCCCGTAGGCGCCGGACCCAGCGACTCCTGCAAGGCGACCGAAAGACGCGAGAGGGTGACGGCGCTGCCCTGGAGCTGTTCGTTGGCGTGGTGCAGACGGGAAACCAGTTCAAGCGCATCGGCGCTGGAGAGTTTACTCAGATCGGCAAGGTCCATCTCGTGCCTCCTTGCTGTGAGCGGGGTCCGATCAATCACACGTGCATAAACGCATTGTAACATGGCTATGGTTGGGGCGTGGCAACCGGGGCGACCGGTGGTATGCCGGGGAAGCGATTTCATTTGACATAATCACATGACTGACAACGGAACGCTGGCGCTCTTAAAACAACATAAGAGACGTTATGTTGTTTTAAGAAGACAACGAATGACGGTCAACGAATGGGAAGCGAATCAACGAATAACAGCGAATGCCCATACGCTGCGCGCCTCGCGCCCCCCGCCTCGCGCCTCCCTGAATGGGAAGCGAATCAACGAATGACGGTCAACGAATGGGAAGCGAATAAACGAATGGCAACAAATGCCCATACGCTGCGCGCCTCGCGTCCCTCGCCTCTTCCCTCTCTCCTCGTCCCCTTCGCTGCTCACTCCTTTCTACTCCCCACTCCCCACTGCCCAAACAGTAGCAGGTTGTAAACCCGGCGTCGCCATTTGTTTCCGCGCCAGGATGCCGCGCCGTGCTACCCTGACAGCAAGTGCGTTCGTCGGCGCCATTCGTATGGCGCTGCGAGGAGGCGGAAACGTATGAAACGGGTCCTTATCATTCACCTTGGCGAAGGCGACATGGTCTCGCCAGTCACCTTTTTGAACCAGGACGTCGAGGTGCGCCGCATCGGCTGCGGCGGCGATATTGCGCGCGCCCGCGCTCTCATCGCCAAGTACGACGGCGCCGTTGACGCGATTGGGCTGGAGGGCATGCCCGCAGTGCTGCGCCTGGGCAATGCACAGGTGCAGCACGCCATCGGCGCCGATCTGCCTGCCGCGGCGCAGGTGACGCCGGTCGTTGACGGGAGCGGTGTGCGCCCCGAACTCGAACGCTGGGGCATCATTCTTGCCGAGCGCGCCCATCCGCTGATCTTCAACCAGAAGCGGGTGCTGTTCGTTCCCGGCGTCAACCACGAAGGGCTGGCGCAGGCGCTGGCGCGACGCAGTTCAGCGATGCGCTTCGCCGACCCGCAGATCTTCTTCGGTCTGCCCGACGCTCCGGGCGTCGGGAGCGCGCAAACCCTCGATCAGGCGGCAGCGCCGACGCTCGAGGCGCTCAGAGATGCCTCGTTCGAGACTATCGCTGGCATCACCGGCGCTCCGCACCATCAGGGCAGCTTTGTCTGGGCGGATATTCTGGCGGGGAATATCGCCGCTATCCGCCGGTTTGCGCCTGAACGCCTTGATCGGAAGATGGTCATCGTCGAAGCGGCAGGCGATGAAGACATCGCCGATCTGCGCGCGCGCGGCGTCGAAACGTTGATCACGCTCATGCCGTCCCTCAATGGCAAAGGGGAGATCGCGCGTCACTCCGCGGCAACCATCGAGGCGCTGCTGGCGGCGCTGCGCCCCGATCCGCAGGCCCCGCTGACTGAGGACACCTACCTTGACCTGCTGGCGGACCTGGACTGGGCGCCGGCCGTTGTGACGTTGCAGCCGGAAGCGGCTGGCATCAACAAGTTTGCGTTTGTGATCCATCCGCTGAATGTGAAGTTCATCCACGCCTACCCGCCGTTCTACTGGACACGCTACATTCCTGATACGATTGTCGAAGCCGCTGCCGCCTACGTGCCGCCAGTCTACGTCGGCAAGATCACCGGCGGGCGCTCGCCGACCACGGGGCAGCGCATCGAGGGCTACCTTATCTCGCTTGGCGCCACGCCGCGCCAGATGATGAAGCACAGTCCGCGCTTCACCTACAACCTGCTCAACCAGGCGGCGCACCTCGCCGAACGACTCGGCGCGCGCATCATGGGGCTGGGCGCCTTCACCAGCGTCGTCGGCGATGCGGGCATCACCGTCGCCAATGAAGCTGACATCGCCATTACCAGCGGCAACAGCCTGACCGTCGCGGCGACGCTGGAGACGGCCAAGATTGCAGCGCGCATGATGGGGTATCGCGATCTGAGCCGTGGTAGAATTATGGTCATTGGCGCGACCGGTTCGATCGGCTCCGCCTGTGCGCGGCTGGCGGCGCAGGCGACAAAGGATGTCGTGCTGGTCTCAATCGAACCGGAGAAACTGATTGACTTGAAGCGCCTGATCGAGCGCGAGACGCCGGGCGCGCGCGTCGTCATCTCGACCCACGCGAACAGTCTGGCAGGCGAGTGCGACCTGATCATCACCGCCACCTCCGCTTTCGGTCAGCGGGTGCTGGACGTAACCGAGTGCAAGCCGGGCGCGATCATCTGTGACGTGGCGCGTCCGCCGGATATCAATGCGGCGGAAGCGGCGCTTCGTCCCGACATCCTGGTGATCGAGAGCGGCGAGGTGATCATCCCTGGCGACGTCGAGATCGGGTATGATATTGGTCTGCCGCCGAAGACGGTGTACGCCTGTCTGGCGGAAACGTCGCTGCTGGCGATGGAAGGGCGTTTTGAGGATTACACGCTGGGACGCAACATCTCGCCTGAGCGGGTTAAAGAGATTTACCGGCTCTTCCGCAAACACGGGTATCGGCTCGCGCCGCTGCGCTCCTTCGAGGAATACATCACCGAAGAGCAGATTATGCACAAACGCAGACTGGCGGAGGAGTTGCGCGCCGATCCCGACCTGTTCGCGCGGCGCAAGGCGGAGGCGAAGGAGCGGTTGAAGTCAATCCCGGAGATGGCGAAGGGCGTGCGCGCCGCACGGCGCAGCAAACACTCCGCTGCGTGGGGATGGGCAGGCGTTGGCGCGGTTGCGCTGAGCCTGATCGCGTTGCGACGGCAGGCGCGGGTACAGTAGAGCGATGCAGCCATTGATCCGGATAGCAATCGGTGTGACGCTGGTGCTCGGAGCGCTGCTGCTTGCGGCGAATACACTTGGCAGGCGCGTCGAGGCGCCTGCCAGCGGTCCTGTCGTTGGCGACGCGGCGCGCGGGCAGATCGTCTTCGAGCGCGCCGGGTGCAACGCCTGCCATACCACTACTACTGAATTTCGGGTCGGAACAGGGATGGCGGGCGTATTGCAGCCGGAAGGACCGGTCTACCCGCCGGGGATTGACTACGGCGGCATGCTGCCCAACGGCGCGCCACGCACCGAAGAGAACGTCGCCGCCTTCATCCGAACAACCAACCAGGGGCAGATCGGCGTGATGCCGGGGCGCGCTCTGAGCGACCAGCAGATGGCGGATTTGATCGCGTATCTGCGGACGTTGAGGCGGTAATTGTCGAACCACGAAGAGACGTTGCATTGCAACGTCTCTTCGTGGTTTTATTGCATGTATTGGATTACAACGGTTCGGACGCCCCATCAACCAGGAACGAGCGCAGCGCGGCGTGATACGCCTCCGGTTGCTCGATCATCGGAATATGGCCGCATTGCTCGATCAGCGCCAGGCGCGGACGGCGCAGCACCGCCGCCGCCGCGTGCAGCGACTCCGGTGGCATGATCTGATCGCGGGCGCCGCCGATCAGCAGCGTCGGCTGTGGGGCGTTGCACATAGCGTCGAACACCTGCGGATCGCCGACGCTCGCCATCGCCATCAGGTGCGCCCGCAGGTCCATCTTTGTCAGATCGACGATCCCTTCCTGGAGCATCCACTTCTCGCGCAGGCCATTCTCAATGAAGCGCGCCGCTATCATCTGCGGCAGCGGCGGAACGCACAACAGCGCCGTTGTGAACGGTCGCCAGAGTTCGACCCACGGCGCGACCAGATTGAGCCAGGGATACCCGATGCGCAGCGTCAGATCGATCGGCGCCCGCGCAAGTCCGAAGATCAGACGCTCGATCTCATTCCCGATCGCGCCCAGCGAGGTCATGATCAGGCGCTTCACCCGCTGCGGCTGACTGGCTGCCAGAGAGACCGCCACCGCTGCGCCATACGAGTGTCCATTGATGTCGAACGTCGTCAGACCCAGCGCATCTGCGAACTCGAGGACCGTCTGCGCCTGCCGGGCGACCGTTCCCGGCTCAGGCAGCGCCGGCGAGTCGCCAAATCCTGGCAGATCGAGCGCATATACGCGAAAATCGGCAGATAGATCCGCCAGAGTAATGAGCCAGTAGCGCGACGATGCCGCCCAACCGTGAAGCAGGATGAGCGGCGGACCGTGCCCGGCAGCGCGGTATGCCAGCGGACCGTGTGATAGTTCAATGATCTGCGGGGCGCCGATCAGTTCGCGCAACAGCGTTAAAGGCGCAGCGGACGTGTCGTGAATAGAAAGACGAAGACCCTGTCCGCGGCGCAATGTTTCGTCGCCCGCCTCAGGCGCAGGAGCGTCGGCATCGGACGATGTGACTGACAGACGCAGCCCTTTGCCCCGTCGGATCGGTGTCTGATTGTCAGAGGGATGTTCGGCGCTCATCGTCACCTCACGTGGGTCAATCGCAATTCAAGTTCGTCAGCCAGTGCGCTGTACGCCTGCGCGCCAGCGCTTCCGGGCGCATACCGGTGGATTGGGACGCCAGCGGTTGGCGCTTCCGCCAGCTTGACATTCATGGGAATGACGGTCTGAAACACGAGTGAACCGTAGCGCTCGCGCACCTGTCGTTCGATCTCGTGGCTCAGGTTGGTGCGGCGGTCGGCAAGGGTGCAGAGCACGCCGCCGATGGCGAGTTCCGGGTTGATCTCGCGCACCAGCTCAATCGTCTGCTCCAGTTGCGGCATGGCCTTAAGCGCATAGGCGTGCAGTTGTAGCGGCACGAGCACGCGCTGCGCAGCGGCGAGCGCATTGAGCGAAAACAATCCAAGCGATGGCGGCGGATCGATCAGGATATAGTCGTAGGTTTCGCGCGCTCCGCGCAGCGCCTTGCGCAGCAACAACTCGCGCCCGACGCGCCCGGCCAGCTCAAGTTCCGCGCCTGCCAGCAGCAGCGATGAGGGGATCAGATCGACGCCGTCATCAGTGGTGATCGTCGCAAACGCGCTGCCGCGCTCCGGGTTAAGCAGCACCTCGTAGACGCTGTACTCCAGTTGCGACGGATCGATGCCGAGTCCCTGGGTCAGATTCGCCTGCGGATCGATGTCGATCAGCAGCACGCGCCGCCCGCGCGCTGCGAGCGCCACGCCAAGACTGAGCGCGGTAGTCGTTTTGCCGACCCCGCCCTTCTGCATTGCCAGCGCGATGACTGATCCCATAGATTATGTCACCTGAAGAGGGAAGGCTCCAGTGCGGCGCCATGCGTTCCAGGCGCTATTATAGCACGTTCGCGGCGCACCGCGTCACACCTCTGGTCGCGGCATGGTGAAGACCTCGCCAAGTCGGGCGTACTCATCGCCACCCAAACGCGCCACGGGGTTCAGCCGCACCGGATCGACCGTCCCATCGGGGCGCAACAGATCGCGGCGAATATGGAATCGCACGACTCGCCCAATGATCATGGTGTAACTGCTTCCCTCGACCGGGACGATCTGCGTGACTTTCACCTCCATCGCCACCGGCGCCGCTGCAACGCGCGGCGGACGCACATCGACCGACGGCGCCGCCTCGAGCCCGGCGCGCTCAAACTCGTTCTCGTCATACGCCCAATCGCCCGAGGTGATATTCATCTGCGGCGCCAGGTCTTCGCTGACAATATGCAGCACCATCTCTCCGGTTTCAGTGGCGTTGCGCAGCGTATCTTTGATTGCGCCTGCCCGACGACTGACCGAGATCATCACGAATGGCATTGGTCCGCCGACGGCGTTGAAGAACGAAAACGGCGCCAGATTGACCGATCCGTCGGCGCCGATGGTCGAAGCCCAACCAATTGGACGCGGCACGACGCTGCTGACGAGCAGCCGATAGGCGTCACGCGGCGGCATGGCTTCGGGAACGAAGGAGATTGTGTCCATCCTGTTTCCTGTTGCGAAGTACATATGTCACGTGTTACCGATCACGCGGCTCATTATACTGCCATGATGCACGGGTACGCGCAAACTGCGCACTGCGCCAGTCACCGTCCGCCATCACGTAAGGGCAGGTCTGAGACCTGCCCCTGACACGCTGCTGCTGTGCTACAATCTCCCCAGCGGATGTTCAGAAGGCGAACGGAAGCGCGCTTATGCAACCGCAGATCTATGTCGGGCGAACGCCGGATACGGCACGCGAACGTATTGTGCTCCGCGAACGCGCACTGGCGCTGGTGCGCGCCATGCGGCAGTCGCCGACCGAAGGACAATGTGCGGTTGTTTTCAACATTACGGCCGGCGCTGATCCGCCGCTGACCCGGATCGACCTGCTTGTGCTGCGCGCTACGGCAGTGATTGTCGGGGCGTTGCGAACCTACACAGGTCCCATCGATGCACCTCCGGGGGGCATCTGGCGGGATCGCGCCACTGGTCAACCAATTCTTGAGGAAGATGGCGCGCATCCGCTGCACCGGTTGCGCCAGCAGCGCGACGCGGTTCAGATGAGCCTCAACGCGGCTGCTGTGCGACTCGGCATCGCATCCGCCGAGCCACATCCGTTCCGGCAGGTGACCGGTGTGATCGTCAGCGTTCCAGCGCTTCCCGCTGACTCACGCATCTCACTCGATGTGGACGACCATCGCGATCATCTGAAGGTATGCGGTTTTGACGAACTCCCTGGCGTGGCGGCTATGTCGCACAGCGGCGTGACGCTATCGGGCGAGGCGATCCATACGATCGCCACGCATCTGTTCGGCGGTCGGTTGTGGTACGACGACAATCGCTTCCTCTTTGAACTGGCGCCGCCGCGGTTTCAGTTGTTCATTCAGGCGCCAGAAAGCGCGCCGCTGTCCGTTCCGCTCTACGAAGGTGAGACCATCGTGGGGCGCCGGAAGTCGCCGAGAGGGAATGAGCGGCGCATTCCGATACTCAACGATGAACTTGTGTCGAGCGACCATCTATCCATCGTCAGCGACGACGAACCGGGCGGCGTGGTCATTCGCGACACCAGCAAGAACGGCACGTGGGTGACGCCGCCGGACGGTCCAACAGAACATCTTCGCAACACAGAACGCATCATTTTCGCAGGCACGCGCCTGCGGCTGGGGATGACCGATATGATCCTGGAGCGCGTATGAGCAAACGTTTCTGGCTGCTGAAAACTGAACCGGACTGCTACGCCTGGAGCGACCTGGTGCGCGACGGTCGGACGGTATGGGACGGCGTGGCAAACAATGTCGCACTCAAGTATCTGCGCGAGATGCAACCAGGGGACGAGGCGCTGATCTACCACACCGGCGATGAGCGGCGCGCTGTCGGGCGAGCGGAAGTGATCAGCGCGCCCTACCCTGACCCGCAACAGAGCGATCCGCGCATGGTCGTGGTTGATGTGCGTCCGCTGGCGCCGCTGCCGCGTCCGGTGACGCTGGCGGACATTAAGGCAGACCCGGCGTTCGCCGACTTCGCGCTGGTGCGCCAGTCGCGCCTCTCGGTGGCGCCGGTGACCGAAGCGCAGTGGCGGCGGTTGCTGGCGATGGCGGGCGCCGACAGCGGCGAGCAGTGAATAATCACCGCTCAACCGACAGCCCCACTCGACTGGCAAGGTTCGTGAAGGTGGCGCGCGCCGCTTCCGAGGTGAAGCCCCAGGCGATCAGGGTGAAGTAGTTCGACAGCCAGTCGCTGCCAAAGGTCGGGTTCTGGATGTACAACTCGTTGTACCCCGTCCACCCCCAGAGGGTGATCAGGATGAGGAACTGCGCCAGACGGAAGCTGTAAAGCCGGATCCGCGCCCATGGCAGGCTCACAAGGAAACCGGCTGCGGCTGGTCGCAGCGTCACAGCCTGTTCCGAACGCGGGAGGTTAAGCGCAATCTGCGGAAACTGCGGCGCAACCTCTTCAATCACCAGCGCCGCTGTCCGACCCGTCGCCGGACCTGATTGACCGCCAAGCAGCACTGCCTCAGGTGCGCCTTTCGGCAGCAGCGCCTTGAGTTCAGCATTCAGGCTGGCAATGGCCTCATTGAGCGCCTGATAATTTGGGCGGTCGTTCGCCGACTCCGGCAGTAATGCGTCAAGCTGGCGCGCCAGCTGGTCGATCTGCGCCTGGTAAGGACCTTTCTCTCCTGACGTCAGCGCCGTGGCGTCGAGAATCTTTTGTAGATTTTTATGTCGAGTTGTCAGGTGCAGAAAATCGTTGATCTGCGCAATCACCTCATTCAGACGGTTCTGAACATCGTTCAAATCACTCGCGGTCGGCGCTGACTCCTCGATCTGAGTGATGCGACGCTGGATCTCTGCTGCGTATGCCGGGCGACCCTGGGCATCGGGTTGGAGCATTGTGCGCGCCTGGTCGATCTGCGCCTGAAGCGCTCGCCACGGCTCCAGCCAGCCGAGCCAGCGGGTCAGCAACTGTTCCGCCCGCTCATACTCCTGCTGCGCCTCCGCAAGTTTGCCCGTCCGCACCCAGGCATCCGCCAGATTGAGGTTCTGACGCAGCATACGACGAACGGTATCGGGGAGGCCGGAAGCGGCGGTCACCCGCGCCGCCAGGCGCTCAAGCCGCACTGCCAGATCGTCGCGTTGCCGTCCGCCCCCCAGGTAGGTGGAAATCAACGTCGCCACCGCCACCCCGCTGATCAGTGCGAAAAACGGCGGACCCGGCGGATCCTTGATCGTGACTGTGACCGGAATCTGGAGCGATGAGGGGACGCCATCGGCGTCGTAGTTCAGCCAGATTGTGCCGTTGTAGGCGCCGCTGCGCGCATTGGCGAACGATACCGTCACCGTCATTGTCAGCGGTCTGCCCGCCTCGACGCGCGCCGGCAGCGGCGAGACGGTGATCAGACCAGTGATGGTTGCGGCATTATCAACCCGCACAAAATCGGAGACCAGCGCCTCTGCGCCAGAGATTGGCGTGGCTGCACTGATGAAGAGAATCCGCTCCTGCGGCGGATCGCCGAGCGTCCCGGCGACCGCCAGCGATGGCGGGTTGCTCGACGCCGTCTGCGCGAATGCGCCGGTCGGGTGCATGATGAACACTGCAACGCTCCCGGCAAGCGTCAAGATCAGAGCCGGAATAGCCAGGAGCAACCGGTGTGCGCGGTGAGCAGGGATCATAGGCGATGTTCTCTGCGAGACAGGCAACGTAGACGCTCGCAGTATACCCGAAATCTGTAACAGGTGATACGATAGCTTTCCCTTTGCAACGGTCAGCGCATGGCGAAGCGCAGAAGCGAATGGAACCGAAGAACGAATTGGTCAGCGAATGGTGAAGCGAATAAACGAATGGAACCGAAGAACGAATGCGTGCGCTCTCACCGTCTCCTGCCTCTCGAGATCATCATCCCTGCGCCGATGACGCCGAGGCCACACTGCTGGCGCCCCACGGGGATCGCCTTGTTGACAGCCTGGCATCAGAAGCATACAATCGACCGCGAAGGACGTGTGACCGACGCCAGCATCCCGCAATGCATTCCTCACGGTACCCTCGTCCCACGGCTCGTGGCAAGATCCTCTAGCTTTCTTCACCTGGCAGGGAAGCCGCTCAACACCGTTCTTTCTAATGATGGATCTCGTGCGCGCCATACGCTGAACTGCACTCTGCCTGGCGCCGGTGTGGAAGGACTTACTATGTCAACCACGATCACCTCTATCCGTCATTATGCACGTCCCCATTTGACCCTGGCCTGCTGGCTGTCTGGTTTGCTTGCCGTCGTAACGTTCGTCCACGCAGCTATTGGCGCTTTCTTTCCGGGGATATTTCGTGATCCTCCCATGACAGCCGGCAATGCTCAGGGTACTGCGCTTGTCATTCTGCTGGTTGCCATTTCCATCCTTGTCGCCTCGATGATTCTGGCAGTCCGGGGTTCGTGGAGAGCGCAGATTCTCTGGCTTGGGACGCTCGGCTACATCCTCTACAACGCGGTGATTTTTGCCTTCGCCGTCGCCTTCAATCCGCTCTTTCTCCTGTATGTGGCGTCGCTTTCGCTTTCACTCTGGTCCATTGTTGTTTTGCTCATCCGCGTGAATGTGGATGAAATGCGCGCCCGGTTTGCCAGCACCATGCCGGTGCGGATGTTTGCGGTGTACGCTATAGCCGCCTCCGCGCTTTTTTTCGCCACCTGGATGGGCCAGATTGTTCCTGCCATGTTTGAGTCCGCCTCGCCTGCCTTTCTTCAGGGAACGAATTTGCTCACCAGCCCGGTCCATGTGCTGGATTTGGGGTTTGCACTCCCGCTGAGCGTTCTTGGTGCGGTGTGGCTGTGGCAACGGAAGAGCTGGGGGTATCTTCTCGTTGGGCTGATGCTCTCGATGTTAACCATTGAAACGGCGAGTATTGCGGTTGACCAGGTGTTTGGTCATTTGAACGACCCAACAGCATCTCTGGACGCTGTGCCGTTGTTTGTCGCGCTCACACTGGTCGGTCTGGCGGTTGTCATCGCGTACCTCCGTTACCTGCACTCAGAGTCAGGGCCAGGAGCGGGTGAAGGACCTGGTCGTTGACACTGCGCCACGGGTTGCGCCATTCTACGAGAAGCATGGCTTTGAGTGAGAGGGGGAACAATGCATTGCCGATTAGCGGTTGAAGATATCGAGCCCGATCACTGGGTGGCGTGGGCGCTCGATCTGCCAGCCTGTTTCAGTTCCGCGCCGACTTAAGCGGAGGCTATCGCCAGGGCGCCGCATTGCATCGAAGCGTACTTTGGCTGACGATAAGCGAGTCGTTGCGGGACAGGGCGGCGAGGTCTGGTCGGCGCGCAAGGTGGTCCGGCGCGCACTCTGGCACGAACGTGACCACACGCAGCATATCGCGCGGTTGCTGACCCAAGGGAGCGATCTTCATTGACGGTCAGTCGGCAGTATCATACAATTGATCTGGAAGTCTATAGGAGGCGGACATGAGCGTTGAGGAGCTACAAATTGCCATTACTCGGTTATCAGCCCAGGAATTGATAGAGTTGATGGCGTGGCTTGAGGAATACTATGCGCAGATGTGGGACAGGCAAATCGAAGAGGATCTGGAAGCAGGTCGCCTCGATGCGTTGCTGGCAGATGTAGATAAAGAATACGAAGCGGGGTTGAGTCAGCCGCTATGAAGCATCGGACGCTGCCTCGCTTCTGGCAACATTACCAGCAACTGCCCAAAGAAATACAGGAGCTGGCGGACAAAAACTTTGCGCTGCTCCAATCCGATCCGTATCATCCTTCGTTGCACTTGAAGCGAGTAGGGAAGACCAGGCATCTATGGTCAGTGCGTGTGGGCGCTCATTACCGGGCGCTAGGAATAGAAAAACCGGATGGCATCCTATGGTTCTGGATCGGCTCACATGCGGAGTATGACAAATTGCTCTCGTAACCAAGCATCGCTGCTCGCCCCGTTTTCGTACCCGGCGCCGCTTGCAGTTAGGAGCGGCTAAAAGTGCGCTTTTCAGGTGTATTGACAGCAATCGTCCTGCTAATAAGCGCTTGCGGTTCGCCACAGGTCCCATCCGATACGCCGACTCGTGACGCCTCCGCGCCGACAAGCCCTGCCCTGCATGCAACCGACGCGTCTCTCGATGTTACGCCGTCCGTATCAGCGCCAGCGCCTGCCCCGACCGTGACGCAATCTCATCAGCTTCCTCTCGACCAGCCGTGGGTCCTGATCGGCGAAACGCTCGTGGCGGTGCGCGACGATGGGACAATCACACAACTTGATGTTCCCGTCAGCGATGTGATCATCGCTCCTGATGGTTCACCGGTGATCATTGCCCATCCTGCCCCCCGCCGCTATGCGTTGCGGAACACCCAAACGTGGACCGACCTCCCTCTTACGCTGCCAGACGGTCTGATGGTTCAACGCGGGGCGCTGCTGACGCCGGATGGCGGGCATCTTGCGATCCCTGCGTGGTCACAGACTGATCGATTCCTCGTGTTCATCGTCAATGGCGCCACGGGCGCCGTTCGCACACGTATCGGCGGAACAGGCGACGATCCTCTGACACCGCTCGCCTGGCGCGGGCGCCAGCTTTTCATCCATACGCAAAGCAGCGCAACCAGTTCCTTCTGGCGCACTGATACCGCAGCACAGATGCCGAAACCGCAAGAATTCCTGCTCGTGGGGCATACCGGACCATGGGCGATGGCGCCGAATGGAACCGCTCTTGTCTGGAGTTACGCTGGTAAACCGTTGTACCTGCACGATCTTGATACAAACGTCGATTACGTTCTCACTGACACGACCAATGCCTCCACGACGCCGCTCATCTCGCCGGACGGTGCAACCCTGGCGCTGCTGCACGAGCGCGGATCGAGCGGATGTTGCGAATTGCTCTTTTTCGACATCAAGAAAAGACCTCCAACTCCGATCGCTCAGGCGATGCGGATAGACTCTCCCATCGTGTCGATGCACGGCCAAGTCGGATGGGCATGGTCGCCTGACAGCGAACGGTTACTGATTATCACGTCGTCGCAGCTACTCCTGCTGACGCCCAGCGGCGCCGTAGTCGGGCAGGTCCCGCGCCCATCGGCGCTGACAGTGGAGTCGTTCCACCTGACGGCTGATGATCGAGCGTTATTGGTCACGCGCAATGAACCAGACGCCGCACTGCACATTATCGCGCTGACTGGCGATGCGGCGGGGGGCGTAACCGAGGTTCGACTGCCAGCCAGTGAAGGAAGCTACGCCATCGTCTACGTGCCGGAGGCGAAGTAGCAGTTATCCTAGGTGACGATCGCTTTATTGACGGTTTATTGACGGTTGCGCGGTAGCCGGGGTACGATGCGGCTAGAGCGTCTTCATCCAGACATATCGTGTCTGGTTATGGGCAATGTTTTCCGGGAAAGCAGGAGAGCGGGGAATCATGAAATTCGACCGTATAACGATTAACCCGGCACGCATGAACGGTCAACCATCGATTCGCAATTTGCGACTGACGGTTCGTCGTGTTATTGAATTACTGGCGCTCTACTCTGATCGTAACGAACTGCGCCGGGAATATCCTGAACTCGAGGACGAGGATATTCGCCAGGCTTTGCTCTATGCTGCCGCGTGCCTCGATGATCGGGTTGTCGAGCTGCCGGTAACGTATGAAACTGCTCCTTGATCAGGGTCTGCCGCGCACAGCGGCGGACCTGCTCCGTGCTGCCGGAATCAACGAGGATTAAGAAATGAGTCCGGTAAACCAGTGCTCCTGAGCCGCGCGTCCTCTGAGCTGCGGGCTGAAGCCCTTGCTCAGGACGCAGAAGCCCCGAAGGGGCTTTTGCGATCTCAGCCAGAGCTTCAGCCCGCAGCGCCCAGGAATGTCGGACCATCCTCCATGAGGAGCATAAACGAAGTTCTCTGACTTTTTGCAATCTTGAGCGTGGCAAAGGTCATATGTCACAAAACAAGGCGGACGTTTCTCCGCACCCAAACGGTAAATCACCGAAAAACGCACTGTACAGATCAGTCGCAGGCTCCGGTTGCGAAGCCCGCCTGTTCGGGCTTCGCCAGACTGAATTCTTGATGTTCATATGTGCTACACGTATATCACCCTCTGCCCACGAGCATCTCCGCAAATACCCGCAGCGCGCGGATCGCGCGCAAACCGGGCCAGGTCAGCAGCATACCGTCACACAGCAGGATGCGCCCACCCCGTACCGCCGGAACATCGCGGTATGGGGCAAACGCCTCCAGGTCGCGTTCGCTGAATGCATACGGCTCATCCGGCAGCAGGATGATCTCGGGTTGCAGGCGCATGAACGTCTCGAGCGGGGCGCGCGGGTAGCGTCCCGGCAACCGGCGACCGAGATTGTCGGCGCCGCACAGTTCCAGCAGATCGCCTGCATAGGTTTCTGCACCCACTGCCATCCAGGGGTCGCGCCAGATGAAGGCGAGCATCGGGATGCGGCGCGGCAGCGTCCGCTGCTGCGCTTCGACGAGCGCCGCGCGCAGCGCCGTCAGACCCGGCGCCGCCGCGTCGGACGCTCCCAGCGCAGCAGCGAGCCGCTCATACTGCGCCGGAACATCCGCAACGCTGCGGATCGCCGTGACATACACCGGAATGCCAGCCGCCGTCAGCGCCAGCACATCGCGCTCACGGTTCTCCTCCTGATCGGCGATGACCAGGTCGGGCTGCAACGCGAGAATCTTCGCCCGGTCGGGATTTTTCGTGCCGCGAATGCGCGGGATGCCAGCGAGCGCCGCTGCCGGTTCGATGCAATAGTCGGTGACCGCCACGACGCGCGCGCCGAGGCCGATATCGAACAGCCATTCGGTCAGGCTCGGCACAAGCGATACAATCCGCTGCGGCGGGTTCTTCAGTTCCAGATGTCGCCCAAGGGCGTCAACCACTTTTTCCATAGGACACGGATACACACGGATGCGACGGATGTGCGCGGATTGTAGCATTTGGCGACCAATCCGTGTACTTTCACTCACTATGCGACTAATAGGACACGGATATGCACGGATGCGACGGATGCGCACGGGTTGGCTTGCCACAGAAGGCGACCAATCCGTAAACGTCCGTCACGATCTGTGCAGATCCGTGTGCGCTCACGCGCCACGCGGCTGATAGGACACGGATACACACGGATGCGACGGATTCGCACGGATCGCAGCAGGCAGCAACCAATCCGTGAACATCCGTCACGATCCGCGTAAATCCGTGTGCGCTCACGCGCCACGCGGCTGGCACATTCTGAAAATACACGAGTGCACCCATCGCAATCACGACATCGTCTCCACAAGCGGCGGAACCGCCACCGGACGATTGTTGTCATCGAGCGCGACGAGCACACACTCCGCCTGACACGCCAGCACCCGTTCGTCGTGGTCCATTGGCTCCCACCAGACATCGACGGCAACGCGCATCGACGTGCGCCCTGTGCCGACCAACCGGGCAATCACCTCGACAATCGATCCCTCGCGTACCGGGTGATGGAAGTTGACCTCGCTGATCCGCACGGTCACGACCTTGCGCCGACACCAGCGCGTCGCGCAGATGAATGCTGCCTGATCGATCCAGGCGACCGCCGTACCGCCGAAGAGGGTTCGGTAGTGGTTGGTGTTCACCGGAAACACCGGAAAGACCATGCGCGTTTCGACCCGATCCGCAGCACTCATCATTCTGCTCCTTCCTGCGGAAAACGCTCAGGATGCAACAGGCGCGCCAGATGTTCGACCCCTTCGACTACCCGCGGCGCCGGGCGCGAACAGTAGCTGTTGGCGTCGAGCGCATACACGCGGCCCGTGCGCGCTGCCGGGACGTCGAACCAACCTGGCGGACGCGGTAATTCGTCCCATTCGCGCTGCGCAGCC
>JANWXL010000331.1 GCA_025055265.1 Roseiflexus sp. | reverse complement strand
AACGTCATCCTGTGATATACTCGATAGCGGACTGCGGTGTCCTTCGTCGCCGCACCCGGCGATCTCCGCTCATCGCCGGGTCGTGCCTCGCAACGACGCACGATGCCCGCCTGAAACCTTTCACGCAGAGAGGCGTATACGTATCTGAGAAACGCTTCATCGGTGCACAGGCGCCGTGGCGCTCGCGGCATCCGGGAAGGCGGCGGTTTGTTCGTGACATGTCGGTCTGTCGTTCAATCTTGCAGCAATGAGGAGGAACCGACGATGATGGTTCAAGGCGTCTCAATCAGTGAAATGCTTAATCAGAGCATCCAGGTGCTGACGAAGCCAAGCGTCGAAACGTTCGAGCGCTTCGAGCGGCATGGCGGTCAGCGCGAGGCGACAATTTACATTATGGTGGCATCGGCGATCAGCGCGGCAGTTTCGCTCGTTTTTGGGCTGTTGAATGGCGTGGTTGCAGCGCTGCTTGCCGGAGCTTTGGGTTTCATCCTTCCGGTCGTGAGCTTCTACCTTTTCGTCTTCCTGGTCTATTTTATCGGGAAACAGCAGGGCGGAACCGGTACGCAGGACGAGGTTTTCTACACAATGGGGCTGTTCGTCGCGCCGATACAGGCAGTGACCGGCGCGGTGAGCGCAATACCCATCATTAATTGTCTGGCATTTCCAGCGACGCTGGCGCTGGGCATCTACCAGATCTACCTTGGTTACCTGGGCGTGCGCTCCAGCATGAACCTGGAACAGACCCCCGCGATCATTACGCTGGTGCTGGCGTTCATCGCGCAGTTCATTATCGGCGCCATCATCGGTGCGCTGTTTGCAGCTATCGGTGTAGCTCTGGGAGTGACAGGTGGCGGCTTCAATATCAATCTAGGTCAGTAACAGAACTGGTTGAGTATGACCCCAAAAGGAGCGCCTGATGCGCTCCTTTTTTGCATGCCGCGATCACATCCGAAGGCAAGGGTGGAACGTATGTAAGATGATGAAGAAGTTGTGAGTGACGAGTGACGAGTAATGAGGAGGACCCTGCGCCTTTGCGCCTTTGTGTGAGTGAGCCGAGAGGCGAGGCGCGAGATGCGAAGAGTGAGGCGAGAGGCGTGAGACCCGACCTCACAGGTTTTGGTAGTATGCGCATTGCACGACCTTCTCGCTTGTTTTCAATTCACTGCTTCGACAATCTCACCACAGCAGCGCAAAGGTCGCAGAGGTGACAGTCAGCGTATTCGCCAATACATTCACGTGTTCGCTGACACACTCGTCGACGCATTTGTTCATTCGCTGACGCATTCGTTTATTCGCTGACATATTTGCCGACCCATTCGCTCATTCCCTCCCTATGTCCCGGCATATTCCTGCACATAACGACGAACCGCTCATTATCCTTGATCGCGTATCGAAGAGTTACGAGGAAGCCGGGCGCGAGCGCGTCGTGCTGCACGACGTCAGCGCTTCGTTTGCGCGCGGCGAATTTGTTGTTCTCGTTGGAAAGAGCGGTTCAGGAAAAAGTACGTTGCTGAACCTGGTCAGCGGCATCGACCTGCCGACATCTGGCGAGATTATCGTGGCCGGGCAACCGCTGACGCGCCTGTCGGAACGTGACCGCACCCTGTTTCGTCGCCGGTCGATTGGCTTCATTTTTCAGTTCTACAATCTCGTGCCAACGCTGACCGTTCTGGAAAATCTGCTGCTGCCGCTCGAACTGAATGGCCGGGTGACAGCGCGTGATCGCAATGCCGCGCTCGACCTGCTGGCGCAGGTGGGGCTCGCCGATCGCCGGAACGCCTATCCCGACCGGCTTTCCGGCGGCGAGCAGCAGCGCGTGGCGGTGGCTCGTGCGCTGGTGCACGACCCGCTGATCGTGCTGGCAGACGAGCCAACCGGTAACCTCGACAGCGACACCAGCCAGCAGGTGCTCGATCTGCTCGATACCCTCACCCGCCGCGCCGGCAAAAACCTGCTCATGGTTACACACAGCCCCGAAGTTGTCGGTCTGGCGGATCGCCTCTTTCGCATCGTTGAAGGGCGACTGGTGGAAGAGGATGTGCCAGTGCATTGAAGAGGCAGGAAATTTGCAGGTGCGAGGGTTGAAGGTCGGGAGTGGGCAGTGGGCAGGCAGCACGTAGTAGGGGCACGCCGATGGCGTGCCCGGACGCGGGTGGCGTGCCCGGACGCCGATGGCGTGCCCGGACGCGGGTGGCGTGCCCGCACGCCGGGTGATGTGCCCAGACGCCGGTAGCGCGCCCGCACGCCGGGTGGCGTGCCCGGACGCCGATGGCGTGCCCGGACGCCGATGGCGTGCCCAGACGTTGATGGCGTGCCCGGACGCGGGTGGCGTGTCCGCACGCCGGGGACACGGCGCCAGGCGCAGATGGGCAGGCGGGGTGTAGGGGCACGCCGATGGCGTGCCCGGACGCCGATGGCGTGCCCGGACGCGGGTGGCGTGCCCGGACGCGGGTGGCGCGCCCGCACGCCGGGGACACGGCGCCAGGCGCAGATGGGCAGGCGGGGTGTAGGGGCACGCCGATGGCGTGCCCGGACGCCGATGGCGTGCCCGGACGCGGGTGGCGTGCCCGGACGCCGATGGCGTGCCCGGACGCGGGTGGCGTGTCCGCACGCCGGGGACACGGCGCCAGGCGC
>JANWXL010000326.1 GCA_025055265.1 Roseiflexus sp. | reverse complement strand
CTCCACAGACGAGAAGCGCAACGACAGCCCAGTCGCCAGGCTGCATTCGCCACATCATCTGCGTCCACGCGCGCACGCTTGCTACGCCAGCCATACCGTCACCTCAACTGTCTCGCCAGCCGCCAGATCGAACGCCAGCGTTGCCCCGCGGATGATGGGATTGACGTTGCCATTCGCGCGCTGCACTGTCGCCTGTCGAATGTTGAAAGGCAGTCCGAGCGTGAGTCCCTCCAGATCGCGCGCGCTGCGATTGGTCACCATCAAGCGCAGGGGCGTTGTTTGGGACAGATCAGGGTTCGCAATTTCGGATTCGCGCTGCTCGATATGCACCTGCGTTATCGCCTGCTGGCGATCGGCGATCTCTGCCAGCGGCGCGATCCAGAGATCACCGGCGTCGCGGCGCATGGCGGCATACCGCACGACCTCGCCCCAGGCAGCAATCTGCGTCGGGCTGACCACCTCTTCGGTATGCGCCCACAGGTCGATCATGCCGCCAGCGGCGACTGCCCGCTCAATCACGGCAGGCGCCTGCGCTGCGCTGCGTTCGGTCAGGTAAAAATCCGGGCAGGCGAGAATGGTCTCATGCCCCGGTACCGGTCGGCAGTGCGGATCGTCCCTGCTCACGAGATGATACTGCGGCTGGCGCGGGTTCCAATTCGTGCGGGTGACCGACGTGATCCCCGCGTCTGCCAGCGCCTGCCAGTTTGCAAAACTCATCCCGGCGCTGCCGCTCCAGGGAAACGCCAGCGACCGCGCTGGCGGGACGCCGCGCTCTGCGGCGACGGCACGCCATTCGGCGAGGTCGCCGCGCCACTCTTCGGCGCTGGCAAGCCCGCCGTACAGGTGGCTGAACGTATGGCTCTGAATGTCGTGCCCCTCACGCTGCAACAGCGGAATCAGGTCGCCGAAGTACCACGCTGGATCGGTAGCAACCGTGCCATACGGATCGGGTGAGAACCAGGGTTGCTGCTGCCAGGCGTCGGTCTGCCAGCGATTAGCGCGGTTCGCCCACGTGAACGTCGGATCGCCCATGAAGCGTCGCTGCTCGCGATTGCCGGTCAGGAAATTGTACCCGGTCGCATAGTACGTGGCGCGGATGCCGTAGGGACGAAAGAGTTCCACCGTGGTTGTCACGCCCTCGCGCATCCGCATGCCGCGCAGCACCGGGTCCTGATCGAAGTTCGGATCATCAACCGAGCGCGAGTGGATCAACCCGCCCATGGTCGTTTCCCAGTCGAACGAGAACGAGAGCGCCGCACGCGCGCCGTTGGGCCAGGGAAGCACGCTCACGCCAGCCGGTCGCTCCGGCGACAGCAGCGGCGCCTCGCCAGAAGCGGGGAAGCGTCCCGGTCGGATGCGGATCGCATCCAGGTAGACTCGGTCGTCAGAAGCGGGGTGGAAGGTGACAGCAAGGCTTACAGCGCCGGATGGAGCAATGAACCCGCCGCCGATCAGCGACCAGGGTTGCGTATCGGCGGGTCCATTCCAGCGCCGTACCTCCTGCCAACCGCTCCAGTCGGTGCGCAGAACATTGCCGCTGCCATCGAGCCAGTGAAACCCCAGGCGCGCCCGCGTTGATGAGACCGAGTCGGCAAGCGCTCGCGCAACGGCGCAGTACGATACGCCGGGACGCACAGCCACATCAGGAGTGCGGAGATGATTGGCAATGCCAAGCAACTGGAATGAGCGTCCGCTGCCGGAAACGGTAAAATCTCCGATCTGCACGCCGGTTGCTGCTGCGCTCCACCCGACAGGCAGCAGCACGCCGGATGGCGCGCCAGGCGCCAGGTTCGTAAAATCGGGCGCCCCCAGCAGATCATCGGCAAGAAACGGCACTGATGCACAGCGCCCGACGCGTTCCTGCGCAAGCGCCATGCCCGCGCCAATCAGAATGACGCCCAGCGCAACCGCCGCCAACAGGCTCGCGCCTCGCCATGGTCCCTTCATGCCCCTGTTCCGGCCTCGTCTTTCGCCATCGTCCAGACGGCGCATTATAGCACACCAGGGGAACGAGGCGAGAGGCAAGAACCGAGAACCAAGAACTGAGAACCAAGAACTGAGAACCAAGAACCAATCCTTAACCCCTAACCCCTAACCCCTAACCCCTAACCCCTAACCCCTAACCCCTAACCCCAACACATCCGCGTAACGTATACTTATGTAGAACACGTCATTGATAAGGAGTTCCCATGACCAACCCAACCTCTCCAAACCGCGACGTCGCCACATTAGGCGGCGGATGCTTCTGGTGTCTCGAAGCCGTGTACGACGAGATTGAAGGGGTCATCAGCGTAGAGTCGGGATATGCCGGCGGGCACAAGCCCAACCCGACGTATGAGGAAGTCTGCACCGGCAGAACCGGTCATGCCGAGGTAGTGCAGATCATCTTCGATCCGCAGGTGATTACCTTCCGCGATCTGCTCGACATCTTCTTCAGCATCCACGACCCGACCACCCCCAACCGTCAGGGCGCCGATGTCGGTCCGCAGTATCGCTCGATCATTCTGTACCACAACGACGAACAGCGTCGTATCGCCGAAGAAACGATTGCTGAGTTGAACGCAGCAAAAATCTGGAAAGCGCCGATTGTCACCGAAGTGAAGCCGTTTACAGAGTTCTGGAGGGCGGAAGAGTATCACCAGGAGTACTTCGCAAAGAATCCATACCAGGGATACTGCATGGCAGTTGTTGCGCCCAAGGTGATGAAAGTGCGAAAGCAATTCGCCAATCGGCTCAAGGCGAAACGCTGAAGTCAGACTCCCGCCAGGAACGCGACCGCCGCCGCTGCGACCGGCACGCTCAGGTTGTCCGTTCCATGCGGCGACACGGCTTCGACAGCGGTAGCGACGGCGGCGCCGAGGAGCGCAGCAACAATCGCGCGCACCGGATCGGCGACGGGTGCGAACGGCGCCCACGACGAACCTGGAAGGAACAGGATGGTCAGCAGCATGGCAATCGCACTTGATGCAAACATCACCGCCGATCCCTCCAGCGTGCGCGTGCTATGCCCGATAGTGTACCGCCGCCTGCCAATGCGCTGACCGGTGAGCGCCGCCAGCGCATCGCCCCACGTCATCGCCATCACGCCAGCCGTCGCCGCTACGCCGCGATCAACCGGACCCTGCGGACGCCACAGGAGCGCATAGATCAGGGTGATCGCCAGCGCGAAGTAGATCGTGCCAGGTGAACTGTCCTCACGATCCATGGCGCGCACGATCCGGTAGCGGTAGAGGATGAAATTGACGAAGATAAAGGTGGCGAAGGGGATAATGCCGATCTCCCAGCGATCGAAGAGCGCCAGGATGCCAAAGACCCACATGCCCGCACCGATGTGAATGATCTTGCGCGTCAGGTCGGCAGGGAGTCCAGCAAAACGATGCAATGCCTCACCAAACAGGAGCAACCCGATCGCGTAGGCATACGAGATGCCCAGACCAATCCACTCACTCGCGGTCATTGACGACCCCATTGTCTTCTTTTTGGATCTTCCCCCAATCCCCTCACGCTGAGCGCCTGACGGGGTTGTTGTTCCCCTGCGAAAGGTTACGCCTGCGCGTGAGATTGGCCCAGATCGGCGCCCTCACAACAACCGGCGACTCAGACCCCTGGCAGGAACCGTCCCGGATTGAGCAACCGGAGCGGGTCAAACTCTTCCCGAATGCGCCGCATGACCTCGACGCCCTGCGGCGGCGCGCCCCAGCGCGGCGTGTCGGGGAGCATCGTCGCCACCCACTGCGCACC
>JANWXL010000261.1 GCA_025055265.1 Roseiflexus sp. | reverse complement strand
AATCCGGCTACACCCTCGCCGGGCATCTCCATCCGGCTGTCCGACTGAACGGCGTCGGCAGGCAACGTGTGACCCTTCCCTGTTTCTGGTTTGGCGCGCAGGTCGGCGTGCTGCCAGCGTTTGGCGGTTTCACCGGTGCGGCGCTCATCACTCCTGAGCCAGGCGATCAGGTGTTCGTCATTGCTGATGGTGAGGTGGTTGCAGTGTCGGGCGCGTCACACGGAACGGCGCCAGCGCTGCGGGGGTGGCGCCGGTAAGCGCCGCTTCCGCCAGCAACTGCCCGAAACGCATGCCGAACGGCATCCCGTGACCGCAGAATCCGCCGGCCACCCATACCCCTGGCATCTCTGGCGCTGCATCGGCAACCGGAACATAGTCGGCAGTAAACGCCATCAGCCCTGCCCAGCGCCGGGTGACTTCCAGATAGCCGATCTTTGGAAACAGGCGCGGCAGAATCTGTTCGATGGCAGCCATGACTTCAGGTGTGGGAACCGTTTCGGTGACGCCGACATCGCGCCCCGGAGCGCAGGCGCGGCACCCGCCGATTACAATCGCACCATCCGGCGTCTGATGCCAGTATTCGCCAGTGGGGGTCACCGATGCGCCAATGCCCTGCTCGAAGACGCGCGGGATGGGCGCATACGCCAGCGCCTGACCGCGCACCGGCGTAATCACGTCGCGCAACGCCGGGATCAGGTCGCGCGTCCAGGCGTTGACGGTCACGACGACAGCGCCCGCTTCCACAACGCCGCAGTTGGTCATCACGCGGACGTGACCATTGTGCGGGACCAGGCGTTCAACGCGCGCAATCGCCACCCGCGCGCCGTGGCGTTGCGCCGCTGCGATCAACCCGTAGACCAGCCGCGCCGAATGGAGCAGCGCATTCTCCGGTCCATACAGCGCGCCCGTGATCTCCTCACTCAACGGCGTGCGGATCAACGCCTGCGTCTGCTGGCGGTCGAGGAGTTCGGCGGCAAAGCCATCGGCGTGCAGTGCGGCAACCTGGCGCTTCAGATCGGCGTACTGCGCCTCTCCCAATGCCAGCGTCAGATGTCCCGGCTCCCGGTACTCGCAGGCGATCTGTTCTTCGGCGAGCGCCTGCCGCAGCAGCGCACGACTGTCGAGGGTGATCTGCATGATCGCGCGGGCTGCGTTGCGTCCCAGGCGCGCAACGGCATCGGCATATCCCTCTGCCGTTCCGACGACGTGAAAGCCGCCGTTGCGTCCGGTTGCGCCGTAGGCTGGCGCCGTCTGTTCGATCAGGAGCGGCGCAGCCCTGGCGCGCGCCAGAAAATATGCGGTCGCTGCGCCGAAAAAGCCGCCGCCAACCACCACAACATTCGCGGTTGCGGGAAGATCGTGGGGGAGAACTGGAGGAGGCGCTGTCGCCTGCCAGTATGACTGTGGATCGTGAGTGACGTTCATGGTCGATTCCTTGTGTTTAAGTGACGAGTGACG
>JANWXL010000219.1 GCA_025055265.1 Roseiflexus sp. | reverse complement strand
GTCCATTCGCCCTGTGAGCATTCGTCCGCCGTTCAAGCGCGGCAGAAGTCAGACTGCCCTCGTGTGATCATGCCGCGACTCCAGCGGTTGGAACACGTTGTTGTTCGCCCCGCCGCGCGCGCACTCAGGACTCATAGTGATTATGCCGCGACTCCGGCATTTTGAACGGTCCCGAGGTCTTAATATAGTCGCCCATTTCATCACTGGCAGGGGTATACCGCACGCGATCACTGCGTCAGCGCTGGTCGGGAGACGTCCGCCGCTTCTGCTTTGCTTCCGCCGCGTGCAGTGTCGGATAGGTGCGGCAAAGGCCGAACGGCGCGGGGTGGGAGTGTGGAGGTCTGGGCGTGAAATTGTCAGACAGCTTCCCGGCGCTGCGGGTTGATGCGCACCGGCAAAGGTTCGCCGAGCGGGCAGCGGGCGAACCTTGCGGTACAATACATAGTTTAGGCTTCGTTAGCCCTGACTCAGATCAGGCAAGCCCTGCGGGACCGCTACAGGCTCAGGGACGATCAGTTGCGCGGGGAGATAGCGTGTTCGCCCGCAATCGCCGCCGTTCCTCCCGGCGTCTGGTGCGACGCCTGGCGCGCTGCGGGCTGATGGACGAGGTGAAACGCTTTCTCCGCGACGGCGGGCGACGCGCGCCGCAACCGAAGCCATCCGCACGTCTGCCGTGCGACGGCGCCCGCATCATCGCCGTGGCCGTCCCCAAGGGCGGCGCTGGCAAAACCACCACGACCATCAACCTGAAGGCGGCGCTCGCTGAACGCGGGCAGCGCGTGTTACTGGTCAATTTCGATCCGCAGGGGAACCTGACCCAGGCGCCTGGGCTGCGGCCCGGCGACCTGGAGTACACGGTCTACCGCGCCATTAAGCACTTCCTGGCGCGCTCTGAGCCGCAACTCGACATTTCTTGTCCGCTCAACCGACGCCGGCGTGGACCATACTTAGGTTCCCTCACGCCCCGGCGGCACGGGACTGCGATACTGTGAGGCGTGGGTATGCACGTCGATGATCATCGGAACTCCCTGGTCATGCCACGCGATAGCGGGCGATCACCTCTTCATCGAGGGTGACGCCCAGCCCTGGCTCTTGCGGCACAGCCACCCATCCATCCACTACCGGAAAAGTTTCGCGGGTCAGCGTTTGCCGCAACGGACTCTGCTCGACGCAGTACTCAAGCAGCGAAGCGTTTGGCAGCGCCGCCAGGAAGTGCAGCGAGGCGGCAATGCTGATGCCGGTTTTGTACGAATGATTGACGCACAGCCGATGGCGTTGCGCCGCCATCCGCCCGATCTGGATCGCCTGCGACAACCCGCCGACCCGCGCCACGTCCGGCTGCACTACCGACAGACCGGCGTCCATCAGCGCCTGAAACCCGGCAAGTGTGGTTTCCTGCTCCCCGGCGGCGATACGGATGGGGGACACAGCAGCCAGACGCGCGTACCCTTCAAGATTGTCGGGGTGCAGCGGCTCCTCGAGCCAGAATGGGTTGTATTCCGCAAACTGGTGCGCGCGCCGGATCGCCGTCGCCGTATCGTAGCACAGTCCAGCGTCAATCATCAGATCGATGTCATCCCCCAATCCGCGCCGCGCCATCCGCACCAGGGCCAGATCCATCGTCTCGCCTGTCCCAATCGGTCCCCAGCCGAACTTGACCGCCGTAAATCCCTGGTCGGCGAGGCGGCGGGCCAGGTCATAGGTCGCTTCGGGCGTCTCCTGGAACAGGATCGAGGCGTAGGCGCGCAGGCGGTCGCGGAAGCCGCCGCCGAGCAACCGATAGACCGGCTGACCCATCACCTTGCCGGCGATGTCCCACAGTGCGATGTCGATGCCGCTGATCGCCTGTTGCGCTGCGCCGCCGCGCCCGAAGAAGATTGACCCCTGATACATGGCGTGCCACAGGCGGGCGATGTCGAGCGGGTTTTCACCAAGGACGCACAACCGTAGACCACGCGCAATCTGATGGGACATTGGCGCCTCGATGATCGCTTTCGCTGCCATCGGCGACGAGTCGACTTCGCCAACGCCGACGATCCCCTCATCGGTGTGGACTTTGACCACCAGCGTATCCTGAGTGCCGTCGGCGCGGTCGTCTACGGTCGGGAGTTGGAGCCAGATGGCTTCGACATCAGTAATTTTCACACGCTTCTCCTTGTGCTATGGCAGGCGAAACGGTCGTGCGAGCGTTGCCAGGCAATCGCCCTGACGCACGAGAGGGAACGCGCGTCGGCTGATCAGCAAGCCTTCCGTTCGTGCTGATACCAGCGTCGGCGGCTCGAAAGGCTGCTCGATGGAATGGATCTGGCCAATCGTCTGGCCTGCAACTATCCACGCGCCCATTTCGACAAACGGTTCAAAGATGCCGCTGACCGGCGCCATGATGTAGTCGTCATACTGATCCGCTGCCATAAGCTGCGGCGGCGCTGGCGGCGGATCGGGCGCCCGGTCGATGAGCATGCCTGCCTGACGCAGCACATTGCGCACCCCCTGCTCTGTCAGGTTGAGCATCTCGACGCCAAACTGCGCGGCGCTGCCCATTTCTGTGCCAAGCGTCAGCTTTCCCAGACGTTCGGCTTCGCCGGGCAACAGCCCCGTGCCGCCTACATCGCGGTAGATCAGGATGTAGGGCGCTCCCCATGCCAGCGCCAGATCGATCATGGCGCGCAACTGTTCGGTGTTGGGAACGTGATGCATGCTGACCAGCGGCAGAAAGTGCGCCGACCGTCCGCCGGAGTGGATATCGATCACCAGATCGGCCAGCGGGAAGAGCACCGTCGTGACGTAATGCGCGATCATCTCGGTAATGGTTCCGTCGGCGCGTCCGGGAAACACCCGATTCATGTTTTTACCATCAAGAGGCGACAACCGGGCGCCAGCGGCAAGCGCCGGACGGTTCAACATTGGGAGCATAATGATTCGCCCGCGAATGCTGTCCGGTTCAAGCGTATGCGCCAGGTTCAACAGCGTCACCGGTCCTTCATACTCATCGCCGTGGTTGCCGCCAAAGAGCAGCGCCGTTGGTCCCGGCGCGCCATTGATCACCGCAATCGGCAGATATTCCGTCGCCCACCCCGAGGTGTTGGTCGATTGCGGAATAGCCAGTCGTCCCAGTTGCTTGCCAGGCTTCTCGAAATCAACCAGGGTCACGATCTGCGTTGTGCTCATAGGCGCTCCAATTCACTTATGGCAGCGGCAATTGTTTGCTCGAGGCAGCCGGGAAGAAAAGGAGACTGTTGCTCCTGATACAGACCGCTGCCATACACATGGCGGGGCGGGAGATAGCCCAACGCACCGTTCGTGCATCCCAGCACCAGCACCGGTTGACGACCAAACCGGGAGCGGAGCTCAATCTGCATTTGAGAATACGCTTCGTTGGGACATGCCACAAGGAGGGCGTCGCCTAACCGCCAGAACCAGAGCGTCATAGGGTAGACCGGATCATCGCCGAGGGAGTCCTGAAGCAGGCGGCGACGCAGCGCCTTCTCCGCCTCGGCGATCGCATCGCTGCGATCAGACCCTGGCGGATCAATCGGCTCAAGCGTCGGCTTACGTGGCAGCGGCACGATCGTTTTGTGATGATGCAGTATCGCGCAGCGCCTTCGGGCGAACGCATCGAGCGGTTGGTACTCCCAGGTTGCCAGGTTGGCGCCTGACGCAACCACGCCGGTGTAGACGAAGCGCGAGGCAGGCGGAGGCAGCGCCTCAAGCGCCGCTGCAGCGGCATACGCCAGCTGGCGGCCGTTCCGATCAGCAATGGCAGGATCGCCCACAAACCCATCGCGCGGACCGAGATCGCCCGCAGCGCCGTAGAGGAACAGGCAGGGCGCGCCATAGATCGACTCGAGCGTTTCGCGCAGAGCGCCGACATAATCCGGCGAAAGTAATCGATTCTGCCAGGCGAGAGTCGTCGGATGGCAGGCGTAGTTGACCAGCGTGGCAATGATCGCGCCATCTTCTCCAGTCACGCGGGCGACGAGCACTGTATCATCAGCAGGCGCCGCAGGATTGTAGCCGCAGGCGTATCTGCCGATGTCCGGCGCCCAGAAATCGCGATTCGCCGCCAGCGCACAGCGCCCGTACCCGTAGGTGATCCACGCCGGGCGCATCGCGCTTCTGGCTTCAATAATCGCCTCGATGAGCGCATGGGTCAGATCGTTAAGGTACGGTTCGATCAAATGCACGCCGGGTTTATCCCTGATCTGAGTATTGAGGTGTGCTCCCGCGTGGGTATGCGAGAAATTGATCAGCAACGCATCTTCGTCCAGCCCGGTGGCGCGCAGGACGGACTCGCGGACGCGACGTTCATCGGGAAGGTACGGAAACCAGCCCACATCAAGGGCTATCAGCGCCAGCGTCGAAGCATCCGCGTGAATGGGGCGCATCACCAGCGCCGTCGCCGTCAGCGGTCGATGCACGCCTTCAGCGACATCGTGGCGCGCCGCCGCCCATGAGCGCGCATAGATGCCGACGGGCGGCGTCACATCCCGGCGCGCAACACCGACCGCACAATAGGTAAACCCATGAATTCGCGTCAGATCCATGCGCTTCCTCGCTTCTGGCGCCTTGTATGGTTTTTAGTCATTATTTCGCTATCCGCTTACCCGCCCGGCGCCTGAAGTCGCGGGCGACGGTTGCGAAGCCTGCTTGCGCGGGCTATATCGGGCAATACCGGGTTATTTTCTCAAACTCCATATCATCATACGGACGCTTTCTCGGTGATCGTGTGTATGGTTCAGAAGAACCGGAGGCTGTCCCTCTTCGCCTGCCTCTATCGTGACATCCGTGGTTGCAGGGCGTTGATCTGCGCTGTTTCCTCGAGACGGCGACGTAAGAAATCAATCGATTGCTGATCAATAGTGAACACGACGGTAATCACAGGGAGCACAGGATTCAGCGCAAGCAGGCGTTCGCGGCATGAGCGCGTGACCACCAGTGCATCAACCTGCTCAATCATCTCGTAGAGGCGGGTCCGATCATCAATCAGCACAGGGATAACACTTGAGGTTGGGTGATAGGTGCGAATAATGTGAGACAGACTCTCAATCGTTCCCGGCGAGTCGCAAACGAGACCGAACGAAGGCACATGCAGGCGCGCGAGCGCCAGCAACGACTCGTGAGACGGAGTCGCCAGCACGCCGACCACTCGCTGGCGCGCGGCAGACGGCACAGCCTGGCGAATCTGTCCCAGATGCTGAAAGGTGGTCACGATCAGATCGTATCGATGCACCAGCGTGATCGGATCGCGCAGAACATCATCAAGCAGCGCCCGATCCATTGGCGTATCAACAATGCTCTCAAGCTCGTCGCCAAGCGTCTCCACATCGCGCCGGTTGCACTCGACGAATAACACGCGCGGCGCTTCGGAACCATACGACTGGTGCACGGCGTTGTCGATCAAGTCGAGCAACTGGCTGCGGCTCAACCCCGCCTGCCGGGCCGCCTGAACCAACCGTTCAACCTGCTGTTGCAATGTTGGTTGATCCGACTCGGATCTGGCGCAAACAAATGCGCCGCGTCCGCGCGAGACCTCGATCAACCCGCGCTGTTCCAGTATCTGATACGCGCGCGCAGCAGTGTTCTTGTTCACCTGATACTGTTCGGCAAGGTCACGAACGGTTGGCAGACGCATGCCGAACCGGTATGCGCCGGATCGAATCTGTTGCTCTAGCAGATGCACAATATCGCTTGCACGCAGCGAGCGCTGCGTCGTTTCGTTGCGCGCAACAGGATCGGTCATAACGCTGGCATCTTCCATGCCTCAGACACTTTGCCGGAAGGAACAAAGAGCATCAGACATAATCAAGACAATAAGGGACAATTAACAGACAATAGCGATCAGACCCGTCTAAAACATAGCAGAATCCGCGCAAAAAGTCAAGCATGTTCAGACAGTCGGAAGAAGTCATCATGTGACAGAGTCTACCGGAGCGCTGCGGGCTGATGAACTAAAGAAGCATCATCTGATCTGCGGAACCTGGCGCTGCGGAATAGCGCACGGATGGGCGCGGATTGGGACGGATGACCACAGATTGATCTGTTGCTGTCCATCCGTGTCCATCCGTCGCACCCGTGGTCATCTGTGTCCGATTGCGCCGCATGGAGCGATGCACCGTTCTGTCTAATTCAGAAAGCGCCGGATGACATGTGAGGTGATACGTGATACGTGCGAGTCGACGAGCAGCGCGAGCGGCCAGGTGATCGAGCCGACTGAGAACACGGCGCCGCCACTCTTCGTTGTGTAGTGCACTATCTCAGCACCGCCGCCATCGGGATTCAGGCCTTTCGCTAGCAGAACCGTTCCCTCTGGCGACGATAGGCTCATCTTGTCCGTTTCGTGCCCGGAGGCGCCTCCGGGACAGCGCTCGTGCAGGCTTTCCGTGCCAAAGATATCGCCGTTCTGCCTCAATCCCCGCTTTTGTAAAGGGATGACCGGCAATTCCAAGGTCTCAATGTGTGAAACCT
>JANWXL010000203.1 GCA_025055265.1 Roseiflexus sp. | reverse complement strand
TCGGCGAAAAGGCGGGTTGCGTATCCAATCGCGCGCTGCATATGCCCGATCAGCAACCCTGAAGTGATAATCCCTCCCCCGATCAGGAACTGACGGCGTGTGAAGCGTGGTTTGCGATCCATCGAGTCCTCCTGTGCGCTGGAATGCAGGTGCGCGCTGATACGGTCGCCGCTCTCTACTATGGAATAATTATTCCGCTATCCGCCTACCCGCCCGGCGCCTAAAGTCGCGGGCTACGGTTGCGAAGCCCGCCTGCGCGGGCTGGATCTGGCGATACCGGATTATTTTCTCAAACTCCATCTGAGAGCGACATCGATGCCTGAATGCTATCTGATCGTGCGAGCAGTTGGGGGTGCGACGCTGACAGGATGAGGCGAAAACGGTATTTTTACAACTCTACCACGTTTGACACACCGATGCAACAAATATGCGGTGATATTGGATTTCGGAGGAACCGTTGCATGTTGAGGCTGCTCTTCTTCGCTCCGTGAGGCGAGCAGAGACGTCACGCGGCATCGCCTGTCAGACCAGGGATACGCACGCGACGCTCGATTGTTGTAAGGATCAGGTAGGTCACGCCAACCAGGACGATGTAGAAGACGGCGACAATCAGGTAAATCTGAATTGGAGCGAAATACCGGCTCGCAAGGATCTTCGCCTGTCCCATAAGGTCGGGAACTGCGATCAGGAAGACGACCGAGGTGTACTTCAGCATGGCGACGGCTTCATTCGACCAGGCGGGCAGCGCCAGACGCACCGCCTGCGGCAGAATGATGCTCCAGATCGCCTGCCATTTGCTCATCCCGATGGCGCGCGCGGCAACCATTTGACCCTCGCTCACCGATTGCAGCGCGCTGCGCAGATATTCCGCCTGATACGCGGCGCTGTTGAGACCGAGGGTAAGGAATGCCGCCTGAAGACGGCCCAGTGTAATCCCGATATCGGGAAGACCGTAGTAGACCATGAAGAGCTGGATCAACAGGGGCGTTCCCTGAAAAAGAGTGATGTACGCGCCAAGAAGACGTTGCAGCCACGCCGGTCCATAGACGCGCCCGACGCCGACCGGCAGCCCGATGATCATGCCCAGCGCCAGAGAGACGACCGCAATCTGCAGGGTAACGACGGTTCCCTGCAGCAGATCTGGCATGACTTTGTTCAGGAGATCGATAAACCCTTGCATGAGAAATGCACTGACATCACTGCGCGATATTCCGCAAAAACGCACGTGTGCGCTCGTGGCGAGGCTGCTCAAACATCTGCTGCGGCGTGCCTTCTTCCACCACCACGCCGCCTTCCATAAACACGATCCGGTCAGCAACCTGGCGGGCAAACCCCATCTCGTGCGACACAACAATCATCGTCATGCCTTCGCTGGCGAGTTTTTGCATTACAGCGAGCACCTCGCCGGTCAATTCCGGGTCAAGCGCTGATGTGGGTTCATCGAAGAGCATGATGTGCGGATCCATCCCCAACGCGCGGGCAATCGCCACACGCTGTTTCTGCCCGCCAGACAACTGCGCCGGGTAGTAGTTGGCGCGATCCGCCAGTCCCACGCGCTCCAGCTCGAACATCGCCAGGTCGCGCGCTTCATTCTTGCGCATCTTGCGCACCTTGACCAGCCCGATCATCACATTGCCAAGCGCCGTCAGATGGGTGAACAGATTGAACTCCTGAAACACCATCCCGATGCGCTGGCGCACCCGGTCCTGATTGACGCCTGGCGCCGTGATCTCCTGATCTTCAAGCCAGATGCGCCCTTTCGTCGGCGGGTTGAGCAGGTTGATACAGCGCAGCAGCGTGCTCTTTCCCGATCCGCTTGGTCCGACCAGCACTACCACCTCGCGCGGCTGCACCGTCAGCGAAACTCCTTTGAGCACCTGGAGCGCACCGTATGATTTATGCACGTCTTCGAGGCGGAGAATGGGAGATGTCATTGGTTCTGAAGCGTCTGCTTCCTTATATGTGTTACACCTGCAGCCGATACCGGCGTTCGAGCCACTGGAGCGCCTGAGTCGTGATCAGTGTCAACGCCAGGTAGAGCAGCAGCGCGACGCCGAAGGCGAGGAACGGTTCGAAGGTGCGTGCGCTGACCTGTTGCGCACGTCGCAGGATCTCTGGCACACCGACGGCAAACACCAGCGTTGAGTCCTTCAGCACCAGAGTCGCCTCATTGCCCCAGGCGGGCAATGCCAGCCGCAGCGCCTGCGGCAGCACAATGCTCTGAATCGCCTGCAAACGGCTCATACCAATCGCACGCGCCGCGATCATCTGTCCTGGCTGCACCGCCTGCAGTGCGCCACGAAAGATCTCAGTCTGATACGCCCCCGAAGCGAACCCCAGCGCCAGGGCGCCTGCCCAGAAGGGCGAAAGGTTGACATAACGAGAAATGACAAAGAAGAGAATAAAGATGATGACGATCACCGGCACCGCGCGGACCACGACACTATACGCGGAAACTGCCATCTGAAGGGCAGGGTGACCATAGACGCGCGCAACTGCCATGACCAACCCGATTGCGAGGCCCACGGTCAACGCCACTGCTGTCACGCTGATGGTCACCCACAACCCCTGCACGATGAAATTGAAGGTTGTCAGCAGGTTCTGCAACAATTCCATCGCTTATGGCAGACCGTGCTTTTCCTCGAGTGCCTTCACCGTTCCGTCGTCGATCAACCCCTGAATGATTCGGTCAAGCTCGGCCTTGAGATCGCTGGCGCCTTCGGGAATGGCGATGCTCTTACCGCCCTCGGCGGTCGTTTCAGTGACGAGCAGAACCTTCAGGCCATTTTGCTTTGCGAGTTCCAGCGCCGGTTCAGCATCCATCAGCACCAGTTGGAGACGGCCGCTGGCAAGGTCGAGCGCCGCCTGATCGGCGCGTTCGTAGCTAAAGACCTTATCCGCAGGCGTCAGGCCCTTTGCGACCAGGTTTTTCTGGATCCATCCCTCCTGGACGGTGCCGGTCTGTACGCCAATGGTCAGACCTGCGGCATCCTCTGGTTTGGTCATGATGATGGTCGTGTTGCCAGCGCCGATGAAGGCGTCCTTTGTCATACGGTAGGGGATGGTGAAATCGACCTTCTCATCACGCTCGGCGGTCGCCTGCATGGCAGCGATCACGGCGTCAATCTTCCCTTCCTGAAGCGATGCAATCAGCGAGTCGAACGGCATATCGCGGATTTCGACCTCAACGCCGAGTTTTTCGCCAATCGCACGAATGAGATCCATGTCGAAACCGACGAAGTTGCCGTTGGCATCAATCGACTCGTAGGGCGGGTAATCTGCCGAGGTGCCGACGATGAGTTTGCCGGCTGCCCGGATCTGCGCCAGTTTCCCCTCCGCCGGTGCAGCGGGCTGGGTCGGTTGCGCCGGGGGCTGGGTCGGTTGCGCGGCGGGTGTTCCGCCACAGGCGCTGATCGCCAGGATGACAGCGATAAGCGCCGGGATGACGAGCATCTGCTTTTTCATAACACTCCTCCGGAAGTGTTGCGTCTGAGAGTTGCGTACAGCAACGGACACGACGGGACATTTGGTAGTGCGCAGGAAGTATAGCACAGGTTAAGCGCCGCTGGCAGTGCTTCGAGGTAGCCGTCACCGCTGCGGGCCCAGGCGAACACGGGTGATGGACCCGAACCTGGGGGAAAGGGCGATGCACTAGCGCAGCGCCGGGAGGTGAGGAGGCGCCCGTCACCACATGGGTAGCGGGCACGCATCAGTAGCGCGGAAGCAGCCGGGGAAATGGGCGTCGCGCCGGGAGTCGCCGGGAGGTGACGGTCACCTGGGGCTGGGGCGGGACCCGCGGTGACTGTCACCTGCCGAACACATACCGATGCTCGCACACACTTGTCTGGCATACCAGACACATCAGCGCAGAGCGGTTGCAACGAGCGGCAGATGCGTCTTGCATACCGGACGAAGATGATCTTCTTTCAGAAGTATGACCCCCTGCAATGGCGCAAGAGTCAATTGATCAACGGACGGCGCTGTTTCGGGACGCTTGAAGTTCTCGTGTTCAAGCACGCGCGCTTTCCCAAATGGTACACTGACACTGCCCGGACTCAGGGTTGGATTGACCACGACCCAGCCGCGTTCAAACTCCCGAATCCATACGCCGTTGGTCAACTGCGTGGCTGATCTTACCGGCATGCCGAGATGCAGATAGCGCGGATCGTATTCGTCAAACCAGTAGCTTCCGCGATACTCCCACAGAGAGAAGTAGAAGTAGGCGTTCTGGCGTTGAGGCTCGTAGCCGAGCCAGTAGCTGCCCAGGCTGTACCATAGCCATTTCCAGCCCGTCTGACACACTCTGTCTGCGCACCATGTCCGTTCCATTGCATCGGGACCGTTGCTTGCGCTGTAGCCAGGAGGCAGGTTGACCGAAATAATCGCGTAGTTTGTTGCCTGCTGGATTGCCTGCAATTTCTGCGTCCAAGAGCGGAGGTCAGATCCCCCGGTGCATAAGAACCCGCATTCCTCCATTGCCACAACACCTAACCGCTGATAGAGAGCGATCTGATCCGGGAGGTTGATCCTCCATGCATTGAGACCAAACCGCAGGTTGCGTCGCTGGTAGTAGGGGACGGCCCGTTCCAAAAACGCGCTGTAGTGCTGTCGCCAAAGCGCCTGATTATAAGCGCCGTTCTGATAGTAGGTTGATGGGTGATCCATCTGGTTGCAGCGCTGATTGCTGAAGTTGTATGCACTCTCGGCGCACCAGCCGTTCGCCCAGGAGACGCCGTACTGCATACCATCGGCAAAGATTCCATCGGCTGACCATCCATTCAGACCGTTAATTCGACTGACCCAGATATCTTCATAGTTCCTGATTATCCAGTACTCTTGCCAGTTCGTATTGCCCATTTCCATAGCTCGCTCGACAGGATAATTCAGGCTCAACAGATAATCGCCCGAACCTACTCCCAGCGCTATCCAGCGATCCTGCGTTCCTTTGCCATGGTGGGTTTTCATCCACTCCCATCCATCGCCGACCGCTCCCCACGTACTGGTTACGTACTGACCCGGTCCCATGCGGTAGAGGAGAATCAGCGTGTCCGGGCTGAGATCCTTGATGGCAACAAATGCGTTGTTGGGATTCTCACACCAGTTTCGCGTTCGATGGCTTTGCGGTCCGGTTACAATCAGGTCAAACTTGGCCGCTTCGCCGATTGGATGGCAACCATTCAAACGGTGTCGTCCAAACGTTCCATACAGGACGTCCGCAGTGAAGACAAATGGCAAGGAGAGACATGGCAAACCGGCTGATGCTGACGTCGAAATATGTTGCGATTCCTGGATATATGGGGAGGGTAATGAGTTGGTTTCGACCTCCGGGGACGCGGAAGGTGTTGATGTGTCCCATGATGGCGGCGGTTCGTGCGGCTGTGCTGCAATTGTTCCGCTCATCAGCAGAACCAGGAGAAGGACGATGAGGGTTAGAAGTGCTGTGCTGTTGAGCGCTTTCATAGCGATACCTCTTGTGGGACGGGTTGTGAGTAGTAAAAGAGGCGCGCTGGATCTCTTCGTTCGATGCTTCCGTCGTCACATTGCGCATCTGGTCAGATTGAACGCTTGACTCTGTGAGCGCCACGGCGCTCTGAGAACATATATCCCGCTGAAGCTGCCAGTGTGCGTCCCTCTGCCTGCATGGTACGACCTTATTGATACATCATCAATAGAGCATAGGTACTATGGCATACTATGAGTATGCAGCAGATTTTTCCGCTCGTCCTGCTGATAGACCTGGAGTTCGTGCAAACCTTGATAGATCACCCCAGCACCTATCGACAAATGGTTATGAACTGCCTTCGAAGTCGTCGGCACTAACCTTCGCTTGACGTTTGCTCCGTCTCCAGGATCAATACCCAGTCTGGTCCGCCAATTGGCGAGACGAAAGTCACGATCTCTCGAGGATGCGTCCCGATAGGGTAGGTCGCGCCATTGCGCGGATCAAACCAGGCTGCGTTGACTTCTCCGCGCAGCAGACGCAGATCCACCCGCAGCGACTGCCCTGCCAGCGGGAAGTAGACCAGTCCATACGTTCCTTCACTATCGCGGGTAGCGACGGGATGCGCCGCACGAACAGGGTTGATCCGATCCTCCTGGTCCACAGGCAGCGGGATGGGCGCCACGTCCGGCAACAGGTCGGGTGCGGGTATGCGGGTGAAGTACGGACGCGAGAGCATCAGGTTCTTCAGATGGATCAGTTGCCGCGCTCCCGGTCCGTAGATCGCCTCGTCCCATGCAGGCGACGGAAAGTTCGTTGGCGGGTATTTGGGCGACCACATTTGCCAGACGGAATGGCTGCCATACGTATGGCCACAGGCGCCTGCGAACACCGCACGATATGCCTGTTTGCGCACGTCGTAATCGGTAAAACGACCATACTCTGGCTTCCACGAGCGCAAATAAGGATCGACTGGATGGTGTTCATAGTTCGGTTCGCCGTCCAGCACCGGTTTGATCGGCGTGCGCTCATAATCGGCGCGGATCATCTCCCAGTTGGGCGCATCCATCAGGCTATGACCGGATTGAAGCATATTCATCGAGAGCCATTCGGCATCGTGGAGCATGGTCGAGGAACTCATTCCGCCGGTTGGATGGTACGTGATGAACGGCGTGAACCCCAATCCTCTGGCAATCCCTGCCGCCATCGCCGACCACACGGGTTCATAGCCAGCCGCCGGACGATCCCCGCCAAGGATCCAGAGGACGTTCGTATCGTCCCGATAGCGCTCGCCGAGGTATCGTCCATAGACACGCGCATTCTCAACGTTGAAGATGACCGGTCCAATTCCCCACAGGCGCGCGTGGACTTTATCGCCCCAGGTCGGCAGGAGACCAATGTAGAGACCTTTTGCAGCAGCCAGGCGGATGATTGCGTCCACATGACGGAAGTAGAACTCGTTCGGTCTGGTCGGATCGTCGCCCAGAAGCGGCACATGTCCCTGCGCATTGGGTGTATGCAGTCCGTCCAGTTCAGCCAGCACGACTGCCTGAATCAGGTTGAACCCCTGCTGGCGTCGCACTTCCAGGTAATGTTCGGCTTCCGGCAAACTCAGGCGATGAAAGAGTTCCCAGGCGGTATCGCCAAGCCAGAAGAAAGGCTCGCCGTGCTCGGTCATGAGAAAACGTCGGTTTGGGCTGACGTGAATGCGGGGCAGAGACATAGGTTTTCTCCAGCGTATGAGCGTCTTGCGTTCCTCCGAGTCACCGTCCAACAGCGGCAGGGAAATGCTGGATCAGCCAGTTCCGTGCTTCCGCGACATCGTCTACACTAATGCCGTGACCCTGGTCAAGGGCGATCAGCGTTACATCAGCCGCTGCCCGGCGCAGTAATTCGACAAAGCGCTTCGTTTCTTCAACCGGTACGAGAGGGTCGCCATTACCAGCAAGCACAAGGATCGGCGTGCGCGCCAGATCCGGTAGAGGATCGGGAACAAGCGGCGTCATCGGTCGGAACAGCACGGCGCCGGAAAAGACTGCGCCGTGGAGCAATAACATCGCCGCTGCAATATTTGCGCCGTTGGAGTAGCCAGCGGCCACGACGCGCTTCCGGTCGAAACCATACGTCGCTGCCGCTGCGTCGAGGAAACGCGCCAGTTCCCTGGCGCGCCGCCTGATGTCGTCAGTGTCGAAGACACCCTCGGCGAAGCGCCGAAAGAAGCGCGGCATGCCATGCTCCAGAACGCTTCCGCGCGGGCTGAGCAATGCAGCAGATGGCGCCAGGGCGCGTCCGAGCGGCAGCAAGTCGTGCTCATTGCCGCCAGTTCCATGCAGGAGGAAGAGGGTCAGCGACTCAGCGCTACGATCCGTTGAGGGAACGAAACGGTGAATGAAACTGGCGGGCGGGTCGCTCATCCTGAAGCCTCCTCCGAAAGCGGCGCCGCGTCAATTCCCAGGTCTGGCAGTATGGCAGCGATGCTGGCGCGCCTCGGTTCCAGCCAGGCAGGCAGTTTCAATCCGGTTCCCAGTTGTTCCACAGGTTCATCGATGGCAAAGCCGGGCGAGTCAGTGGCAACCTCAAAGAGCACGCCGCCTGGCTCCCGGAAATAGATCGAACGGAAGTAGTTGCGGTCGCGCACCGGGGTCACCTCGATGCCTTCGTGAGCGGCGCGCTCGCGCACCGCTGCCTGTACTGCATCATCGGCTGCACGAAAGGCGACGTGATGCACCGTACCGGCGCCGGAGGCGCCCGTCCAGAAGCCGGGGATGTGGCGAATATCGACAATACGCCCGGGAGCGTGGTCTGTACGCGCAACAAAGCGGAAGCGGCTATCTTCCTGTCCTGCCGCCCGATAACCGAGTATTTCAGTCAGAATGCGGGCGGTTTGCTCAAGGTTTTCCTCCCAGAGCGTGACGCCATGAAAGCCGCGAATCGCCTGATCCGGCGGCACAGGCATATTCGACCATGGAACCACTGCTGGCGCTGACGAGTCTGCTACAATCTCGAGTTGCAGTCCATCGGGGTCGCGGAAACGGATGACCTTCTGCTCGAAGCGTTCGATTGGTCCCTCAAAGTCAATCCGATGAGTGACCAGCCGATCAATCCAGAAGGAGAGCGCAGACTGCGGGACAGCAAACGTAATCTCGACCGCCTGACCAATCCCGTGCCGACCAGGTGCAAGACCCGGATAAGGGAAGAAGGTCAGGATCGTGCCGGGCGAACCGATGCCGTCGCCGTAATACAAATGCCACGTTCCTGGATCATCGAAATTGACAGTGCGCTTGACAAGCCGCAGTCCAAGGAGACCGGCATAGAAGGCGACGTTTTTCGCTGGATTGGACGTCAGTGCAGTGATATGGTGGATGCCGCTTTCGTGTGTCTGGTTGCCATGTGTAGGGTTCGTCATACTATTGTTCCTTTTTGTTGTCCCAGACCAGGTCACTCCGGAAACTCGATAAACTCCGCCGGCACTCGTTCGGTCAACCAGACGCCATTGGCGGAAAGGTAGAACCGGTGACCTGCCGCCGCCATCTCAGCAGCGCGCACGACGAGCACAACCGGTTTGCCGTGTCGCTGCCCGACCTTGCGCGCCGTGGCGATGTCTGCCGAGAGATGGACATGCTGTCGTTTGCCTGCGCTCAACCCTTTGGATCTGATTGAGTCGATAAAGCGGGCCGCTGTGCCATGATAGAGCACATCTGGCGGTTGGGATGGGGAAAGTTGCAGGTCCACTTTCAGCGAGTGCCCCTGGTTTGCCCGAATGCGTTGCCCATCGTCACTCAGCGCGAAACGCTGTTTGTCATTCTCTGCGACGACTCGTTCAAGCAGCGGACGGGTCAGCGGGAAACCATGCTGATTGGCAAGCCGGATCAGTTCATCAACGTTCGCCCACCCGTTGGCATCGAGCGTCAGTCCAATGCGATCCGGTTGATGGCGCAGGATAAGACTGAGAAATTTGCTCGTTCTGACGAGATCGGGCACGGTCAATACTCTGCTGGTGCGGGTTGTGCGGAGAGTGTCATATTCTGATTGTACCACACCGGCGGATCTCAAGGTGACCGTCACTACGCAGAGGGCGGGCAAGCATCAGTAGCGCGGAAGCAGCCGGAGGGATGGGCAGAGCGTCGGGAGCCGCCGAGAGGTGACGGTCACCTGGGGCAGGGGTGAGACTCGAGGTGACCGTCACCGCCCAGGCGTATCAGTAGCGCGGAAGCGGCCGGGGGATGGGCAGCGCACCGGGAGCCTCCAGGAGGTGACGGTCACCCGGGGCGGGGACCGAGGGAAGCGCGTGCGCAGATAACGTGGTACTATAGCCGCGATGGAAAACCTCATCAATACCAGGACGGCAATGGATTTCATCGATCAGGTTGCAATCGTCATAGGCGGATCAGGCGCGATCGGCGGTGCAGTCGTAAAGATGCTCGCAGAGCGTGGCGCCAGAGTGGTGGCCGGGTATCACCGGAATGCTGCGGCAGCGGCGCAGATTGTTGCTGCCTGCCAGGACCTGCGCGGCGCAGTAATCGCACATCAGGTCGATGCACGTGATCTGCAGTCGGTCGAGACGCTGGTCAGTTCCGTCGTTGAAGAGCATGGACGCCTGGATGTGACGGTATTCTGTGCAGGAGCGATGCGCTTCGTGCCGATTGACTCAATTAGTGCTGCACAATGGCGCGAAGCGCTGGCGTTGCATCTCGAAGGTGCCAGGAACGTCTGCCGTGCGGCGTTACGCCGGATGATGCGGCGGCGCTATGGCAGAATCGTCGCCGTCGCAGCGCTACATGGTCTGGCAGGCGGTCCACAACAGGCGGATTTCTCAGCGGCAACCGGCGGCATACTGGGATTGGTTCGAACACTGGCGCGCGAGGCGGCGCCCTGGAACATCACCGTCAATGCCGTTGCGCCCGGTCTCATCGAAACGCCGCAGTTGGCAGCCATTCCGGAGGAGATGCGCCACTGGGGAGAGCAAGTGATTGCACTGCGACGTATCGGGCGTCCGGAGGAAGTGGCGGCGGCCATTGTCTTTCTGGCGTCGCCGCTTGCGTCGTACATCACCGGGCAAACATTGGTTGTGGATGGCGGATGGCGAATGGCGCCATAAAAAGCCCTTCGCAGCGAACGCTGCGAAGGGCTGGTAAAAATATTGCCCCAGGGACTCTGAAAAGGCGCTGAACTTTAACTTCGGGATCTACCGTTCGGCTACCGCGACAGCGCTTTGCAGACGGCCAGCTCCTCTGTCGGGGTCGCAACGCACCTCGCCTTTTCTTTCCCCCTGCGATGGTGCGGGCTTTACCGCTGGAACCCTGTGCTGACTCACAGAGCATCCGGTGTTTCATCAAACACCTGGCGCTTGCCTGTCGATCTCCCTGGCATTCCTGATCTGCCATTTCCCTCGACTTACGGTCGCCCCCGTCATCCTGACACCTGTGGGTAGCGCCGCTTGTCGCACAGGATCATCGATCCGTTTGTCAAAGTTCAGTTATCCTTTTCGTTCCCTGGGGTGTTACTTGCATGATAGCATCCACGCGCCATAAGTCAAGAGGTTCTTAAATCGTTCCTTAACGATATATCAGACGGCATCCGCCAGAACACGTTCGGCAACGGCGCGTCCCGAGAGGAGCACGAGTGGAATGCCGCCGCCAGGGTGGGTGCCGCCGCCAACGAAGTAGACGCCGCGCACCTCGCGAGCGCGTAGCGGTGGACGCATAAACGCTGTCCAGGGATTGTTCGACGCCAGTCCGTAAATCGCGCCTCCAGGAGCGTTGTACCGCTCATTGATTGTTGCAGGCGTCCAGATCTGCTCAAACACGATGTGTTGACTCAGACTCTCCAGTCCCATGTGCTCCAGTTTGTGCAGGATCAGGTTGCGGTAACCCGTCGCTTCGCGCGTCCAGTTGACGCGCGGGTTGAGCACTGGCGCATTGACCAGCACGAACAGGTTCATGTGTCCAGGCGGCGCCATAGAGGCGTCGGTCACTGAGGCGGCACAGATATAGATTGTCGGGTCAGGCGCAGGCGTCTGCATATCGACGATTGCCGTAAACTCGGCGCGATAGTCGGATGAGAAGAAAATGTTGTGGTGCGCCAGTTCGGGGTAGATACGGTTGACGCCCAGCAACAGCACAAACCCGCTATACGACGACTCGAGCCGCGCCAGGCGCGTTGCAGTCTTTTCGGCGCCGGGCAGCAGAGTGGCGTAAGCGTAGCGCGGATCGGCATTGACAATCACCTGTGCAGCAGCCAGTCGCTCGCCGCCTGTCAGAACGACGCCACAGGCGGCGCCGTTGCGTACCTCGATGCGTTCGACCGGTGCATTGGTGCGAATCTCCACGCCAAGATCACACGCCAGCGCTGATAGCGCGCGCGCAATCTGATACATGCCGCCGCACACATGCCAGGCGCCCTGAACAAATTCGACATAAGGAATGAGATTGAACGTCGCCGGCGCCCGGAAGGGCGATGACCCGTTGTATGAAGCGTAACGGTTGAATACCTGGCGCAGGTAGGGACTTCGGAAGAAACTGCGGACTGCCTGATCAACGGTGCGAAACGGGTCGATCTGCAACGTGCCGCTAAACAGATCGGGGGTCAGCAGGTCGCGCATGCCGTCAAATGGTCGCAACAGGAACGGACCTTCCGCTGCGCGGTAGATGCGTTCGGCGTAGGCAAGGAAACGAAGGAAGCCCGCCACATCAGCAGGTTCGATGCGCGCAATCTCCTCGGCAAGGCGGGGCAGATTCTGATAGGCGTCAAACCGCGTGCCGTCGAGCCAGCGATACCGGCAGATCGGCTCAAGCTGCGTGATGGTCAGGAACTCTTCCATCCGTCGCCCTGCAGCAGCGAAGACCGAACGCAGCACCCAGGGCATGGTCAGCAATGAAGGTCCGGTATCGAATCGAAATCCATCGGCTTCAACCAGGTTCAGTTTGCCGCCGACACGTTCATTCTTTTCGAGCAGTACAACGCGACGACCGCGCGCCGCCAAATGAATGGCGGCGGATAATCCGCCAAGCCCGCCGCCGACAATAATAATTGGGAGGTTCATATCAATATCCTTACGCTGGAACAGGCATGTTTACAGGTAGTGTATCATAGATAGGGTTAGAGGCGCGGGGTAGAAAGGTTGCAGGTGCATCATCCAATGCTCCGTGTCCTCTGTGTCTTCGTGGCTTAAGAACCTCTCCGAACGATGAACGACCATGACCCATTCCAGCTCGCCCTCATCAAACATAGTTCTTCAACCCCGGCATGTTCGCATTCGCGCAATAATCAGTTCGCATACTTTCCTTCTGGCGCTGCTGGCAGGTCAGTTTGCGCTGGCACAATTGCTCACTGGTCCGCAGTACGGCGATGCGCCGCGCAATATGCACTGGGGAATTCTGGTCGTTGAGAACCCGGCGTTTCTGCTTGGCGCCCCCGACACCTATGAGCGTATCAAAGGTTTCCCGCCCGATCCGCCATCGCTCGCGCCGCTGGCGCTCTACCGCTTCCCGCAGGGCGGGCTGCACCCCTGGTGGGGTCCGGTTCCGCCGATCATTTTTGCGTTGGTCTGGCTGGCAACCCATTCGTACACTGCGTTGCATCTCGTCATCCCGCTGGCGGGCGCCGGAGTGGTGCTGCTCGCGTACCGGCTGGCGCACCTCTGGTTGACCCGGCGCGAGGCGCTGATCGCTGCGGCGTTTCTCGCGTGCTTTCCCCTCTTCCGCGATTACGCAACCGTCGCCTACAGCGAGGCGCTTTCGGCGCTGGCGCTGACGGCTGCGCTGCTGGCATACGTCCGTGAGCGCACCATCGCCACGGTCATTCTCGGCGGTCTGGCGGCGCTGATGAAACTCGACCTGCTCGCGCTCTACTTTGGCGCAGTCGGCATTGTCGCCGTCTGGTCGTTTGTCGCACAATGGCGACGGCGTGAGCCTGTCACCCGGAGTTCGTGGATGCACACGCTCGCCGCGCTGATCGGTCCGGCAATCATCGCGGCGCCGTGGGCGTGGTTTCATTATTTCGGGCGGGGCGAGCGTGCGCCGACGGGCGGAGTGTCGCTCCAGCAGTTCAGCTTGGTTGCACCGCAAATGCTCGAGTTGCTGTTCTACATCCCGTGGTACGGCGCACTGCTGACGCTGGCGGTGATCGGCGCGCTTGCGGTCATCGGCGTGCGCAGCGGCTGTTTTCCTGCCAATGCACTGGCAGTGCTGCTGGCATGGCTGGGGTTGGGTATCGCTGTGCTGCTGGTCTATGCAGCGACTCCCGGTTCAGGCAACAGTCCGCGCGTCCTCATTCCAGCGCTGCCGCCGCTGGCGCTGCTGGTTGCGGCGGGCATCACCCGCCTGCCGCTCGCGTGGAAGCGCCGCGCAGCATTCTACCTGATCGTGCTCTTCGCCCTGATCAATCTGGTGAGTATCGGATACTACGCCGTCGAAGGGGCGCGCCTCCGCGCCTACGAGCCGGTCTGGCAGGTATTGCGCGAACAGCCGCGCGGCTATGTGCTGACCGAAGCGTACTGGCACACGATCCTCTACGCGCGGCAACCGGCAACCTGGTTCGAGTTCGACGAGACATTCCAGCGCAACATCATGGAAAATGCCGATCACTTTGCGCGCTACCTGGCTCAGCATCCGATCCGCTATGTCGTGCTGCCAGCAAATGGCGACGGTCCAGCGTCTCCCGATGTGCAGGCATATCTCGATCACCGCACCAGGCGCGTGGAGGCGGGGGAGTTCGTGGTATACGTGGTCAGGTAGGTGCGAGGCAAGAGGTAAGAGGTTGCAGGTTGCAGGTGGGAAGGTTGAAGGTGGGCGTTGAACGTTAAGCGTTGAACGTTGAACATGGGCAGGTAGCATGTAGGGGCGCGGCGCCGCCGCGCCCACGCAGCGGCGCTGCGCCCGTGGCGCCGCCGCGCCCGCAGCGTCTGCACGATGCAGATGAGACGTGGCAGGTAGGGGCGCAGCGCCGCTGCGCCCACGCGGCGGGGACGCGCCCATGGCGGTGCCGCGCCCGTGGCGGCGCTGCGCCCGCGTCGGGAACGCGGGGCACGTTACAGGTGGGCGATGCACTGTGCACGAAGGTGGCAAATAGCAGGCAGAAGGTTTAGTTCTCGAATGAACCCCTAACCTAACCTCTAATCCCTAACCCCTATTCAGAAACCCCAACACAACCGCATTGTACGCCTGCGGATGCGTAATATGCATGAGATGGGAAGCGCCGCGTATCTGCGCGTGTTCGACATTCGGCAGGCAGCGCGCCAGTTCCCGGCTGACAAGCAGGAACATCGGCGGGCTTCTCTCGCCAGTAAGCAAGAGCGTCGGCGCCTGGATCGTCGCCGCCTCGTCGCGGGTGATGTCTTCAGTGCTCGTCGGGTCAATTTCCGTCGGCTCTGCACCGATCAAACGCGCATTCTCCAGGATGCGCTGGCGGGCTGACAGCGGCAGTCCGTCGAATATGCCGTTTCCCATCAAGCCGTCGATAAAGAGCTGCGCGCCCTGCTCCAGATCGCCGCTCCGCACAGCGTGCTTTGCCGGAAGAATCACTGCTGCGCGCTGCGCCAGAAGCTCGGGTCCGCCGGGCAGCGTGGTAAGCCAGGAGCGTAGCGGCGGCTCCGTGATCGTGAGCGTGCGCACTAGGTCCGGGCGATCCGCCGCCAGCCGCAGCACAATATCCGCCCCGAACGAAAAACCGATCAGGTGCACACGTCCCAACCCGAGCGCAATGATCAGGTCAGCCAGATCGCGCGCGTGCACTCGGGTCGAGGTGATGCCAGCGAGATCGCCAGTCGCCGGGTTTGGGTAGTGGTATCGCCGACTATAGGCAATGACACGGAAGCGGGTAGCGAATGGTTCGATCTGCCGTTCCCACGTGCGCAGGTCGGTCGGTCCGCTGCCGTGGACAAAAACCACCGGTGCGCCGTGCCCGTGTTCGATGTATGCCAGCGACGCATCGCCGAGCCGAATATACTTGAATTGATACTGCATCCCGGTTCACCGTCGCATAGTGGGTGCTGCCATGATATCACGGCGCTGCGGCATTCAGCTGCCAATCGCATATCCGATAGCCTGTTCCCATGAAATATTGGTCATTGCCGTTGCGCTTGTTGCACCGCGCGATACGCCTGGCGCAGGAGGCGCTCGACCTCCTCCTCTACATTTCACACGGACGGCGTGGCGATTGACTCCGCATCCACCCCTGTCGCCTCCGTCACGCGCGCAAACCCGTCGCGGTGCAGCAGGTGCACCAGACCGCGCTTGATGTCGCGGGCAATGGCGGGTCCGGCGTACACCATGCCGGTGTAGAGCTGAACCAGGCGCGCCCCCGCGCGAATGTGCAGATAGGCGTCCTCGGCGGTCAGGATGCCGCCGACGCCGATCACCGGCGGCGTCCCGCGGGTCAGGCGGTAGATCGTACGAATGACCTGGCGCGCGCGCGGCGCCAGTGGACGACCGCTCAACCCGCCGGTTTCGTTCGCCAGCGGACTGCGCAGCCCCTCGCGCGCCAGGGTCGTGTTGGCGGCGATGAAGGCGGCGACGCCTGCTTCGCACCCTGCCTGAACCACCTCCTCGATCTGCTCCGGGGTTTCGTCGGGCGAGACCTTCAGCGCGATCGGGCGCGGATGCGGCAGGTTGCGGTTGAGGCGCATCAGTTCGCGCAGCAACTCCTCGAGCGCTGCGCGTTCGTGGAGGCGGCGCAGCCCCGGCGTATTCGGCGAGGAGATATTGACCGCCACATAATCGGCGAGCGGCGCCAGCGCCACGAACGTCGCTGCGTAGTCCTCGACCGCGCGTTCCAGCGGCGTATCGCGGTTTTTACCGATGTTGACGCCGAGGATGACATTGCGCGACCGGCGCGCACGCAGCGCCTGTGCAACGGCGACCATGCCAGGGCTGTTGAAGCCAAGCCGGTTGATCAGTGCCAGGTCTTCCGGCAGGCGGAAGAGGCGTGGACGTGGATTCCCCGGCTGAGGGCGCGGCGTGACGGTGCCGACTTCGACGTGGCTGAACCCGAGCAACGCCAGCGCATCAACCAGATCGGCGCGTTTGTCGAACCCTGCCGCAACACCAAGTGGATTGGCGAAGCGCAATCCTGCCCACTCGACTGCCAGCATGGGGTCGTCCCAGGCGTAAAGTGCGCCGATCAGTCGTGGCAGCAGCGGCGCCCGGTTCGCAACGCGAAGCATCGCCGTCACTGCGTCGTGCGCGCGCTCGGCGTCGAGCCGGAACAGAATTGGGCGGATAAGATGGTAGAGCAATATGGTGTCCCTCCGGGATGCGTGTGATCAGCATCTTGC